>JAIQGI010000108.1 GCA_020072565.1 Terriglobia bacterium | reverse complement strand
CAGAGCCGTACAGCGATACTGCACCTATGACAAACGGAATCGCCCCAACTTTGTCTCCGCAATGGAAGCGATCCTGCGGAAAACAGCTGGCTCTCCTTAACTTGACGCGCATGCCTTACAGGGCTCTCTTTGTTAACGGTTCCTCATTCCCAGGGCTCGCGCCCTGGGCTGCGGACTGTGAGCGCCCCTTTCGGGGCTCAACCCCCTGCTCCTGGTAGGCTCAAGACGATTCCAATCACCCTTAGTTAAGTGCCATTCAGGACAGCGCCATAACCTCGAAATTCCAGGAAAGCCAATCTCCGCCAGGCTCGAATATTTTCGAGGTTATGGCGCCTGTCCCGAATTCCAGCGGGTGCCTAATCGATCACCCACAGCGTCACTGAATCCTGGTCCCGCACGAATATCCGCTTGCCCGCAAGCACCGGATGAGCATACGTCTGTGTGTCGGCAACCTTGATGCTGGCGATCTCGGTATAAGCTTTGTCGCTCGGCTGGAACACCGACAGGGTTCCATCCTGCGTCAGACCAATCAAGACCGGGCCGACATCCAGGATTGCGCCGAAATTCCGGCGCCGCACCGTGTCGGTCCAGACAGTCTCACCGGTCTTGGCATTCATGCAGAAGAAACTTCCACGGTCCGACAGGCCGTAGAGGAATCCGTCCTTGAGCACGGGCGTGTTGTATTGGACACCAATCTCCTTGTTCGCCCACAGGTCCTTGACGGCAAATCCAGCACCCTGCTTTTCGATCCGGATGGCCTTGGTGCCTCGATTCTGGCCGGCGATAATGACGGTCTGGCCGTCGATGATAGGGGTGGCGCAGTTCCAGATCATTGCCGATCCCGGGAACGGGATCTGCCACAGCTGCTTGCCATCGGCCAGGGCAACGCTGACGAGCATCTTGTCGGTAAGGGTGACGATCTGCCTGGTGCCATCAACGGTCATGAGAGCCGGCGATCCATAGCCGGGGCCGTCGCCGGTCCATTTCCACTTCTGGCCGCCGCTGTTCAGGTCGTAAGCGACGATGCCGCCGTTGCTCGGTGCGCCGACCTGAACGATGGCCATGCCATCGACGATCAACGGCGACATTCCCGTGTAATAGACCGGGTAACCGCCGGAGAACTCGTCTTTACGCCAGAGAAGCTTGCCGCCGGCGGCATCGAGGCAGGAGACGATCCCGGTAACGCCAAGGGTGACGACCTTGCCGTTCGCCACCGCGGGCGAGCTGCGCGGCCCCGAGTGGATGGCCTGCGAAGGCCCGGTCACCGCGGGGCAGGCATAGCTGTCCTTCCACAATTCCTTCCCCGTGGCGGCGTCCAGGCAGAGCGTGGTCTCATCCGCACCCTGGCGAGCAAAGACGTAGAGCTTGTCGCCGACCAGGGCGGGCGTCGAATCGACGCCGCCGCCGACACTCACCTTCCATTTCTGGGTGAATTGCTTGGGCCAGATCGCGGGCACGGCGAACCCGGCAACCTTGCCATCGCGGTTGGGCCCGCGCCACTGCGGCCAATCCTGAGCCATAAGCAGGCTGGTTCCGAGCAGGATCGCACAACATGCCATCACGCAGATTCCTCGATTCGTGTTTCTCATGGAAACTCCCGTTTGAATGAATTCGCAGTGTCGTTTCTGATGAACAGACAGCAATGTAACCCAGGTTGCACGGGGCAGGATATCATGACTCGGGGACGGAAGAGGTACCCGATTTCCCCAATGTGAGTGTCATCCCCAAACTCTCCGCGCTCTGGGATCTCCTCCGCCCCCTTTGCGTAAATCTTTTGCTCTTCATGAGTATTTTCCTGACAAGATAAAATGGGCGCCGGCAGGCCATCAGGTGTTGTATCATGGGTCGCATAGCTCGCTACTGAAGGCCCGTTCCGGATATCAGGCCGGCCGGGCAGCAAGGGGTTCCCGGATGGGCAGCCGCTCAAGATCATCCTTCGCCATCCCTGCACTCATCGTTATCGGCTGCTGTTGCTTCTCTTTGCGGCCAGGTTTCGCGTTGGTCACGCCCGGGCAGACTGCGGTTCCTCAACAGCGCACAACCAATCCTGAAAAAACGACCGTAGTGGACTTGAGTTTCCAGGATCTGCGCAATCGGTATGGCGCAGAACTCCACGATCTCGAGTTTGATGAGAACCAGCAGGATCTCGGCCTGCTTCTCAAAAAAGCAGGAGAAAATGTGGAGGCGTTTTTCAAGAATATCCATGACACCTCATCGAAAGAGCAGATCATCATGCAGAGATTGAGAGAAGATGGGAAAGTCGAGGCCTCGCTCAAGGCGAGCTTTGACTATCTGCTCCTTTCGCGCCCTGATCCAACAGGGACCAGCATCGAGGAATACCGGACCGACAGCCAGGGAAAGTCGGTCAAGCTCAGGACCGACAGCAAAGCGCTTCCGGCAAAGCTCGATAAGACGTCGGGCTATATGGTCACCTCCGGGTTTGCGGGCCACTGCATCTTCCTTCACCCGAGTCATCGTTTCGGGTCCCGTTTTCGCTACCTGGGAAAGCAGGCCTCGGCGCCTCATGCTCAGGTGATCGCCTTCGCCCAAAGGCCCGAGGCCGGAGATTTTCTGGCAGCGATCGGCAGCAACAATCTGACTCCTGTGTTGCTGCAGGGATTGGTGTGGGTAGATCCGCAGACCTATCAGATCGTGCGCTTGCGGACAGACCTGCTCGAGCCCCCGTCGCGATACGGCGTGACGAGACAAACGACGGAGGTCCGGTTCAGCGAAGTGCACCTCCAGGGCATTCCGGAGGTATTTTGGCTCCCTCGCGAAGTAGTAGTCACAGTCGAGCGCTATTCGGTTGCTTCGGTGAAAAATCGACCGATCTTGACAGCCTACCGCAACACGCACACCTATTCCGGCTACAAGTTGTTCACGGTTGAAAGCCGGATTCACTATGATAAGGTTGTAACTCCGCCGGTCAAGAAGTGACACGCGCGCCTGTTGTTTCGATTTGGCCCGGGCCTGGTCGAGGACGAACAGGCGCGTGATGCGACCGCCGGAGAATGAGCCGGGGGCTAGGCTTGGGTTTACCCGAGCGATTTCCCTTGATCCCTCGCGTCGAATCATCAACCCTATGGTTGCCTGTTAATCCCAAGGGACGGACATGCGTTTCCCCACCGCGATTGCTCTCAGCATATTTGGAGTGACGGTAGCCTGCGTTCTCTTTCTGGCAAAGCACAGATCCGCTTCACCTGATGCCGCGGAGGGTGCCGGGAGCCGCGCGGCGCTTGAAGGCGCGCCCGGGAATCCCGGCCCGGTGAACACGGGCAGAGGGGGAACCACAGAGGGAATGCGCGCGCATGAATCCATGGCCCTCGTCCAACCCGATCTGGCAGTAACATCTTCGGTGCAGCGGATCATGGCAGAGGCGTCGCCGGGGGCCAGGACTCTGTTCGAAGAGGGCTTGAGCCTGATGCACAGCGGGAAATTCAGCGAAGCCCGTGAAACGTTCCAGGAGCTCATCAAGACTCACCCTGAAGATAAGGCCAAAGCTCTCGCTTCATGGGCCATCGGTCTTGCCTACTACCAGGAAGGGGGAACGCCGAACCTTCACCAGGCGGCCAATCAATTCATAAGTTTCCGGGACAGCTACAGTTCCGACAAGGACCTCGATGAGTTTGTGCGGGCGGCAATGATCGACATCCCTGTGATCTTGATGGACCTGGTGCACTATGGTCCGAGCCAAATCGAGCGGGACAGCGCAGCCGCGTTGGCCGTCAAGACACTGACGGCGTTTCTGGACAAATGGCCCGACAGTCCGCAGGCGCCCGCAGCCCGTGCTTCGCTCAAGGAGGTCTC
The DNA here is from genome assembly GCA_020072565.1 of Terriglobia bacterium. Classification (NCBI taxonomy): domain Bacteria; kingdom Pseudomonadati; phylum Acidobacteriota; class Terriglobia; species Terriglobia bacterium. Next base: position 3,853 of record JAIQGI010000108.1, on the reverse strand, counting down.
GGATTATCTGTCGCGTGCCAAATGAAATTTTCAGAATTAGGTCTGAGATCTCTCCGTTACAGAGATGAAGCGCGAAATCAACAAGCGATAGGAAAGGACGAACATATCCAGGTTTGTCTCGGGTATACCCGAGGAAGCTGAAGGTCCAGCTATCTGCAGGACAGGAGATATTGTCCAGACGTTAACTTTCCCCTTGACAGGCCAAATGAAGCGGCGTACCTTTCATTTGGCCTAGCCAAAGGAGTGAGACATGCCCGAAACCAAGTCTGAAGTGATGTACGGCACTCTGGATCTGATCGTGCTCAAAGCCCTGGACACGCTCGGGCCGCTGCACGGATTTGGAATTGCGGAGCGCATTCATCATGTATCAAGGGAATTGCTGACGCTGAACCAGGGGACGCTCTACGCGTCATTGGCGCGGCTCGAACAGAGCGGCTGCATCAGCTCGAAGTGGGGAACCAGCGAGAACAACCGGCGGGCACGCTACTACTCGATCACCAAAACCGGCCGCCGGCGGCTTGCGAAAGAAGCCGAGGACTGGGAGCGGATGGCGGAATTCATCGGCCGCGTACTCCAGGGCGCGTTTTAGGAGGCTCACCGTGCTTACTCGATTCAGATCCGTGATCGGCATGCTCGGCGCCTTCTTCCGCAGGGGCACGCTCGAAGATCGTCTGCGAGACGAGTTGCAGTTGCACATTGACCTCCTCACCGACAAGAACATACGCCTCGGCATGGCTCCTGACGAGGCACGGCGCCAAGCGCGTATTGCTGTAGGCGGCTTCGAGCAGGCCAGGGAGACCGTCCGGGATGCGCGGGGCTTTGGTTTTCTCGAAGACATCGGACGCGACTTCCGCTGCGGCCTGCGGCAGGTGCGCCGCTCACCAGGCTTCGCCGCCGTCGCCGTCCTCACGCTTGCCCTGGGCATCGGCGTCAACACCGCGATTTTCAACGTGGCACGCGCAACCCTTCTTCAGCCATTGCCGATTAGACATGCCAGCCGCCTGGCGGTGATTTGGGTGAACAACCTCGAACACGGCTGGAGTCGGATCGGGCCGACGGGACAGGACTACCTCGATTGGAAGGAGCAGAGCGAGTCTTTTGACGATATGTTTTTATTCGAGCACGGCACCGGAACCGTGACGGGATCAGGCGAGCCCGAGCAAGTGGCGGGCTTGCGCGTAACAACGAATTTCGGCGACTTTTTTGGAATCAAGCCCCTGCTTGGCCGCACATTTCGCCTGGATGAGGCAGGAAGCCGCCGCAACTTCATAATCCTGGGCTACGGCTATTGGCAGCGGCGCTTCGGTTCCGCCCCATCTGTGATCGGGCGCGGCATGACGTTGAACGGCGAGCCGTACACGATAATCGGAGTCTTACCGGCGGAATTTGCCGCTCTTTTTCCTGCGGATGTGGTCGTGCCTTTCGACACCGACTGGGTGAAGCGTGTTGATACCGACCTTGGCGTTTTCGGCCGGCTCAAGGCCGGAACCACGCTAAAGCAGGCTACCGGGGAGATGAGCGTCATCTCGGAACGGATCGCAGTTGCGCGTCCGTCACGGAAAGGCTTTGGCGTGGTTTTGGTGCCGCTGGAAGACGTGCGCGTGGAGTATCTCCGGCCCGCGCTGCTCGTCTTGCTTGGTGCCGTGGGTTTTGTGCTGCTCATTTCTTGCGCCAACGTCGCCAACCTCATGCTGGCGCGCTCCATTGTGCGCAGGCGTGAGATGGCGATTCGCATGGCGTTGGGCGCCGGACACCTGAGGCTGATCCGTCAGTTCCTCGTTGAGAGCACGCTGCTCTCACTCTCCGGCGGCGCCGCAGGTTCGCTTCTTGCGCTGTGGTCCACCGACCTGCTGAAGATCTTCGTGCCCTCGCGCATTCCCGTTCCGAATGCAGCCGACGCGGTCATGCTGCCGACAATTCACATGAATGGTGCCGCGTTTGCTTTCACGGCAATCATCTCGCTGTTGACGGGAATCATCCTCGGCCTCATTCCTGCGTTTCAAAGCCTGAGGTGCAACGTCGACGAATCGCTGAAAGAGGGTGGGAGAGGCTTGCTCGCCGGCCCGCGTGGACATCGTATCCGCTCCACGCTTGTCATTGTCGAATCTGCCTTGGCGTTTGTGCTGGTGATTGGCGCCGGCCTCATGATCAAGAGCTTTTGGCGGCTATTGGAGGCGAACCCGGGCTTTCATCCCGATCACCTGCTGACGTTGCGGATAAAATTGCCCGCGGATGCGAAGGACTCCAAATATCGGGAGCCTCGCCAGCAGGCCGCCACTTTCCAGCGCTTCCTCGCCGGCGTCGAGGCGGTGCCGGGAATTCAATCGGCCGCATTCGTGAAAATTATCCCGCTCAGCCAGGACGACATGGACATGGGATATTTTGTCGTCAAGGAAGATCCGCCTCTGCCGCCGGGGGAGCATCTCGCAGCGGATTTCAGGAGCATTACTCCCAATTACTTTGCCACGATGGGCATTCCCCTGCTTGAGGGCCGAACCTTCACCGACCAGGACAACCTGGACCGTACGCGGGTGGTAGTGATTGACAAGACGTTGGCCCACTGGTTTTTCCCCAACCAGGATCCGATAGGAAAGCATTTGCAAATCCCGGACGCCACGCGGACCGCGCGCGAAATCGTCGGTGTCGTCGGTGGGGTTCGCGACACCGGCTTCGATCAGCAGCCGCGCCCCACGATTTACTTTCCCTCTCTGCAAAGCCCCGAGCAGACAATGAGCCTGGTGGTGCGCACAACCTTGCCGCCCAGTGCCATTTTGCCAGCGATCAAGAATGCGATTTGGTCGGTTGACAAGAACCAGCCTGTGTTCGGAGTCAGGTCGATGGACGAAATCATCTCGGAAATCGTCTCGGCGCAACGCCTCGCTTTCCTCCTGCTGGGAGTCTTTGCCTTCCTGGCACTCGCGTTAGCGGCGATTGGGATTTATGGTGTGAATTCCTATCTGGTCAGTGAACGAACGCATGAAATCGGTGTCCGCATTGCGCTGGGCGCGCAACCGAGCGATGTTTCGCGCCTTGTGCTCGGCCACGGAGCCAGGCTGGCCGGCATCGGGGTCATCGTCGGCGTGGTGGCAGCATTTGCACTCACGCGCTTGCTCTCAAGTTTGCTCTTCGGCGTCAGCGCAACCGATCCGTTGACATTTGTCGGCGTTGCGATTCTGCTGACCCTCGTCGCGGTCGCCGCCTGCTACATTCCGGCGCGACGGGCGATGCGCGTTGATCCCTTGGTCGCGTTGAGATGCGAATAGTCCTTCTTCGCACCAGTGACCGGCAACCCTACCTTAGAACAGGTGCTCATAAACATGTGGGGGCTTGCGAGGCTCCACCCGCACCCACTATGCGGGTCAGCTTACTCACAAGTTGAGCCGACGAATAAATATGAGGGCAGGATGAAGAGACGACTCGTTCCAGCAGTCCTGGCAGTGTTCGCCGCGCTGCTGTCGTGGTTGGTTTGGATAGCAGCGACCTCGTACGTACGCGCGCCGGGAATATTGGCGGAATTGGATCGTAATGGCCTTTTGCCATTTTCTGCATCCGAACCGCCAAAGGGACCACTCCTTTCTTTGACAGAGTCACGGAGTTCGCGGTAGCTTAAGCTCAGCGTGCTGCAAGCTTACGACGCGCTTCGGCAACAAGCGGGTCCGCGGGGTTGCGTCTGATGTCTAGAAAAACCCTGTATCGCTCTTTTGCCTCCGGGCTGCCTAGCCTCGATTTCCACGGTACTGGAAATGACTAACGCTTGGGCCACTGAGGCAATCAAGCGAAACTGATGACCAGTTCCTTGTTTCCAAACCATGGCATCGGGGTTGATGTGTCAGCAAGCCCCGAGGCCACAAGA
>JAIQGI010000107.1 GCA_020072565.1 Terriglobia bacterium | reverse complement strand
ACTATGTCGAGCGAAACACTCACCGCATCCACACCGTGACCTGATTTCTTCAGATATAGAGCCTCACCGATCCGGTATCGCTCGACATAGTCAGGCAGGGTTGATAGTGGCGGCTATGTCGTTGAAGACATAGGCGCCACACGTATGCGAGTGCGATGCTCCTGGCCGGCGAGCCGCTCGCGTACGTATCGGCGCAGCTCGGGCACAAGAGTCCGGAGATCACTCTGCGGGTATACTCGCACTGGATCCCAGGATCGAAGCGTTCAGCGACGCACGCGCTGGATTCCCGACCCGCAGAAAATCCGCAGAAAATGCCGAGTGGAGTTGGGGAGTGAAATCTCGAAAGGCTGTAAGTGGCGTGTTTTCATGGAGCCAGCGCCCGGACTTGAACCGGGGACCTACTGATTACGAATCTGTTTTTACCACTACGCCCCACTACGCCGAATTTCCCCGATACCTCATTTCACCCGCATTTTTAGCGCCTTTCTCAATTGTCTTGTATTCCCTGCTACGCTTTGATACGCTTGCGTTGTCTTGAAACTGATTGCTATGTGATTGCTAGCCAAAACCGACTGACTCACGGAAAGGGCGCAGCATGAAGGCGAAAATCACGAAAACCTTAGTCAACGGATTGAAACCGGGCGCGACCGATAGCTTTGTCTGGGATACCGAACTCCCGCGGTTCGGACTCAAGCTCACACCGGCCGGGAGAATCGTCTACATTGCGCAGTACCGAAGCAAGGGGCGAATGCGCCGACTTACACTTGGCACACATGGCGCACTGACACCCGACAAAGCGCGCCGGCGGGCAGCGATCCGCCTGGGCGAAGTCGCAGCGGGCGAGGACCCGGCAGAGGGCATTGCGGAAGATAAGCGCGGCGCAACCGTCAATAACCTGGCTACCCGCTACCTTGAGGAACACGCTACGAAGAAAAAACCGCGCAGCGCAGCTGAGGATAAGCGCCTACTCGATACGATCGTCCTACCGGCGTTAGGCGTGCGCAGTGCGGCAAGTGTGACGCGGGCCGACATTGCCAAACTGCATCACAAATGCCGCGAGACGCCCTATCAGGGTAACCGCGTTCTTTCTCTGCTGCAGAAAATGTTCAACTTGGCTGAGGGCTGGGGCCTCCGGCCACAGAATTCAAACCCATGCACCCATATCGAAAAGTATCGTGAGGAAAAGCGGCGCCGATTTCTGAACCCGGAAGAGCTGGCCCGACTGGGCGCAACACTCAAGGCGATCGAGGATGAAGGCGCCGAACCGCCGCAAGCGCTCGCAGCCGTGAGGTTATTGCTTTTCACCGGGGCGCGCCTGAATGAAATTTTGAGCGCGAAATGGCAATACGTGAACTCCGAACTTGGGGCCTTAGTCCTGCCCGATTCCAAAACCGGCTTCAAATCCATTCCATTGTCGGCGCCGGCGCGGGAAATCCTCGAGGGCCTGCCCGTGGTGCAGGATAACAACTATTTTCTGCCGGGGCATCGGCGCGGCAGTCATTTCGTAGGCCTCCAGAAGGTTTGGGACCGCATAAAGAAACGTGCGGAACTGCCTGACGTGCGTCTGCATGATATCAGGCACTCATACGCTTCAGTGGGCGCGGCAGCGGGGTTAGGGTTGCCCATTGTCGGCGCACTATTAGGGCACCTGGACGCCTCCACAACGCAAAGATATGCCCATCTGGCGCAGGACCCGCTCAAAGCGGCGGCAGAATTGATCGGCAACCGGATTGATGAAGCGCTGAAAACACAACCCGGAATCAGGCGCGTGAAGTGAGCGGAGGAAACATGCAGAAGCCTTCGAAAGAACAAGCCAGAAAACAATGGGGTATTCCAGACTGGCGCGAGGCCGGGGCGTATTCATTCCCCGAAACCGTGGATGAGATTTGGCGCGAAAGCATATTTCGTTGGGAGTTTTTGCGTCGGCGCAGGGATTATAGAAAGGACTGGCTCGCGCACCTACCGCAGACAGTGAAGGTATATCAGAATCTAACCCTTGCCGATTCTTTGAAAGTGGCCGCTAGACTCGGCAGCGTAAATTTCCATAACTTCATTTGTACACCCGATCATCCAGAATATCGAGTACACATGCTGCGTAGTGTAGAGAGGTATGGCCTCGCATGCCTCATTAATCCTGCATGCTCAAATATGCCCGTCACATTCGTTTCAACCTCGGCTATCCGCGTCATGGAACCCGGCGGTATATACAACCGGACCGTGCTGGATCATAATTGGAGTATGCCGAACAACTGCTGCGCGATTGTATTCAACTATCGTCAACCCTTGAAATTCCAACTTGAGCGAGCCGAGTTTGGTTTGCGATTTCTTCAAGAGCATTTGCAAATTCATTTCAAAAATCGAAAACGCGACGATAAGTACACCGCCTATCTTCGCGGGCTTGACGGTGAAGCTGCCGGCGCAACCTATGAAGATATCTGGAAAACAATATACCCAAAATCAAAAGCCAGAAACCCGCGAGAATGCGGCGCCAGCCTTCTCAAAGCCGCGAATGCAACACAGGACCGCATCACCCAATGTCAGAAATAAGCCTATAGCTTAAAACTGACACTCCATTTCCCTATCGGGTTTTCTCAATTACGATGCTGCCGAACAACATTGGAGGCAGCATGAATCCGAACGGCAAATTCAAAGACACCGCACAATCGGCGCCCTGTGTGGGGCTCAAACCTCGCACCCTTGAGAAATTGCGTTGCATCGGCGGCGGGCCTGAGTATTACAAGCTCGGGCGCAAAGTCTATTATACCGATGAAACCTTGACGGCCTGGGCGGAATCTCGCCGGCGTACATCCACCAGTCAGTAAGGGCGGCCATGAAAAACAACGTGGTACGCCTTGAGCGGCGAAAACTCACACCCGAGCAATGGGCCGAACAGATCCGCGGCTGCCTGAGTCAGACCGTGGGCGCCGTGATTGAGAGCGGCCGCAAGCTGGCAGAAGCCAAGGATATATTAGAGCATGGCGAATGGCTCGGAATGTTCCGGCAGAAATTGCTGCCCATCAACGAGCGGCATGCACAAATGCTCGTCAAGATTGCGGCGCATCCTGTTCTGTCAAATCCGAACCACTGGTACGTATTTCCGAACTCATGGCGGACCTTATATGAACTTACCCGCGTTCCGAATTGTATCCTTGAGGAAGAAATCAAGGCCGGCCGCGTTCACCCGGAAATGACCCGGGGCGATGCTTTACGACTTGCCGTGGTTGTCACCAAACACCGTCAATTATTAGCCGTGGCTGAAGGGAATGCGGCAACCGCGGCCAAGAAGTTCAACGCACTTCAGGAACTTGAAGGCATGCGCGAATACGTTTATACCGCGCTCGGCCGCTGGCCCAGGAACCTTTGGCCTGAATTTACGCATGAACTTGACAACATTGTCTCCGAGATCCGCTCGAATGCTTTTGCATTGCATGTGCCGGGCGTATTCGAATCCTTGAAAAGAAAATAGGGGGCGCTATGGCCGAAAAAAAATCGGCCGCTCCCTCGGGGCAGAGGCAAGCGGCCAAGAAATCTATCAGCTCTGCAATAGTACATCCGAACGAGGACAGAAGGCAATTCCTTTGCGACGTTTTCGGACGCACCTTGACCGCATTCGTGGCCGTTGCCGAATTCGCCGGCAATGACCGCCTTGTTGATGGTCTGCTCGCGCACAAGTCGGCATGGCTAAAGCGGAGGCGCGCATGACCCGCGATCCCTATAACTTTGAGGCCGAGCGAGCCTTGCTCTGCGCAGGTTTGCGCGAGCCCGACTGCCTCGAGGCGGCCGCGGCCATCGTCCAGCCGGCCGAACTGAGTAAGGCGCATGGAATCGCATTTCGGCGCTGCCTTGAAATATTCCAGAATGGCGGCGTAGTCGATCCCGCGATCCTCATTTCAACACTGCGCGAAACCGGCGAACTTGACGAATGTGGCGGCGCGGCCTACATCTGCTCGCTTACCGATGCCGGCGCGATCGGCGCGAATGCTCGTGTGTATGCCGAGCAGGTCCACAAGGCCAACGTTCGGCGCCAACGTCTCGAGGCGGCGCAGAAGTACGCCAAAGAAATTGCCGAAGGCAACGGCGACGGCGGAACCGCAACCGCGCGCCTTCTCACAAACCTCGAAAAAATTGAGAAGCCGAAGGCGCCGGCAGGATTCGAACCGCCTGCACATTGGCAGTTGCTTGACGTGGCAGAAGTAGACTGCTGGAATTGTCCTGAACTGGAATGGATCGTCCAGGATATCTTAGCTAAGGGAAACCTGGTATTTGTGGCCGGTGATACGCAAACCGGCAAAAGCCTGATGGGCCTTTATGTCGCGCATCAGCTTTTGCTCGGCGGATCACTCTTCGGCAAGTTTCCAATTTCGCCGGTGTCAAGAATCCTCTATCTACTCCTGGAGGACCCACCGCGGCGCGCCAAAGCTCGCATCCTCGACATGCGGCGCGACCGGCGACTCGAGCCCGGCCGTTTCGTGGTCTATGCGGCGCCGGGATTGACCGTCAATGATGATGTATGCTTCGCCTGGCTGCGGGAATTCATCGCGCGGGAAAAGTTCGAGCTGGTGTTTGTGGACACGTACCAGAAGGCGACACCAGGGATTGCCTCCTTCGACGATGTAAAGCAAGGCCCTATCCTTCATCGCCTCTCAAACCTCACCCGGGAGATCAACGTCGCATTGTGGGTCCACGACCACTACCGAAAGGAAACCAGCGGGCGTGCACGGAAAGAACTCGACCTCAGCAGCCTGAAAGGAACCGGGAGCAAGCTCCAGAACGCCGACTGCTATATCTTGATGGAACGCACAGGGAATACGATCAAAGTGTTGGTTAGTTCCAAGGAAACGGATAAGAAGCCGCGCTTCCTGCTTGAGGTGTCACCCCAGGGCAGCAATGAAGAAAAGTTTACCTGGGCCGGTGACCTCGAGGATGCCGCCAACGATATGCGGGCGAAAGGGCAGGCAAATAGGAGCCGCGTGTATGACGCGATCGGGTTGATGTGGGCCACCAAGAGCGACATAAAGCAGGTAACCGGACTGAGCGGATCAACCGTTGCCGACCATCTGGCGGCACTCATGAATGATGGGAAAATCGAAAAAATGGGCGAAAACCGCAATACACGCTATCGCCGACCGTCCGGGGGGAATGACAACCTATTTCGGACGGTGGAGGAAATATCGTGAAGCATCAACAAGTTAACCATCCGAAGGGACTATTCCGCACGGTAAAAAGCGCAGTCTGTGGAGGTAGTAGAGAGCCGCGTTTAAGCGCTCTCTACCTACCGACCGTACACCATACGGATAGCTATAGAAGCTCGGACGGTTCCCCCTCGGATGGTTCGGGAAGGCACACCAAACTGCTGCGCCGGCGCACCTCTGTGCAGGACTACGGGCGCCGAGTGCGGGATGCGTTGCGCGTCTATCAGCCGAGCCCGGAGGGGCGGGTCGCATCGCTGGGGCGCCATGTTGTAGACCGGGCACGCCCCTTCGGGCAAACCTGCGGCGCCAAAACATTGTTTTTAGGGGCCGACCATGAGGCGTGAAATCCCGAAACCACCAACCGGACTTTTACCGGAAAGCAAACGGTATTGGCGCGAAATTCACAGCGAATTGGCGTTTTCCGCTGCAGAACGTGGAATTGTCATGACCTTGATTCGCAACTATGACTTGGCTCTGATTTGCCTTGCTGAAATCCAAAAAGATGGCGTCACGGTCAGCTCGAACCGCACGGGAGTACAGAAAAAAAATCCTTCAATCGACTTATACAGGGTAGCAACGAGCGCCTATCTGCAGGCGGCGCGGTTGCTGGGCCTTAAGGAAAACTTGCCTGGATGAGGAGAGAGTATTATGCCGCGAAGAATCGAACGGGACACCGGGCTCACGTTACAACAAAAAGAACTTCTGATGACCGGCTGCGGATGGCTCGCTCTTAGTGAAACATGGGGTGAGAATGCGCTGCGCGTGTCCTGGGCCGAATGCAAGGATGAACTCATGCGCGAATGGCACGCCGATCCTGCACACAGCTTTTCGAGGCCCTGGGCGTGGTGGGAGTTCAGCGACCATCGGCGCGTGCGAGTCAGAGGAACACCGCAACCGTATGACGTCGACGGCGAACTGGCGTTTGGCTGTCCGGTTGACTACACCGACCAGGAACTTGACGAATCGACAATGGAGGAAATTGAGTACCTCGGTTCGCACCCGTTTTTTGAGACGCAGCGGGAGTACCTGATTCGTCACCCGGAATTGCTTCTGCCGGCGGAAATCGAGGCGCTGAAGACTGCGCCGGCGCCGGAGGATTGGCCGGCCGAAACAAGCAACACAATTCACTGACACCATTCCGGCCGGGGTGGACGCCTTGGCCAAGGAGAACACATGACACAGAGCAAGAAGGAAATTGAAAACGCGCGACGCGAGCGCGAGAGTCAGGGAGCATTTGACGCGCTGCAGGCGCATGAAAAAACTTATCCCGCAATGCAGCGCGAATATGACAAGCTCGACGCTGAGTGCATTAAATTGGCGCGGGAATTGGCTGCGCTGCAGCTCGCGGAGTCTCCGCGTGCGGAAGCATTGCATGGTGAACTGCGCTTGGCGAGGATGACACGCGACGGTTTCAAGTACACATGGAATCGGAAGCGCGATTCGTTGTTTGCGGGCGCGAAAAGAGTAGAGGAATTGCGTCTGCAACCGCTGGAACAAATTAACATCGCAATCAATGAAGTGGTCGCCAAATTTGAAAACGCCGAATTCCCGATGGAAGTCATCGAATTAACCGGCCGTCAATGGCAGGAATTAACGGCCGTCGCAGCGCAGCAAGAAAGCCAAGATCGCTTGGTGTACAAGCGCATTTGAACGGAGACTACACATGGTTTGCGAAATCTCAAGATTCAAAGGTAAAGACGGGTGCCACATGGTGCGCGACAAAACCGGCGTCATTCGCCCGCGTTGCACGCAGTGCAACGGCCGGGTTTGTTGCGGCAAGGTAGACAGCGGGCCGCGTCTCACGGATGCTGAATACCGGCGAATGCTGGACAGTATTGCCCGATACGGGGCCCGCGCATTCTATGAATCCAATTACGATTGACCCGAACCGGGGCGGGTATTCCCCGGCCTTTCTCCAACAAGGCGGGGGCCGGAGCTGGGCCGGCCTCCGCTGAAACCTTCCACCCGAGCGCGCGACGCGGGCGACGTTGAAACAGCCGGTTTCGGGCAGGGGTACGGTAAGGGCCTTGCCGAGATAACCCGCCCTGAGCCAGCACAGAGGCTAATTTATGGCAATTCGACAAGCCAAACTCTGCACGACGCCCGGATGCGGCAAGCTCACTCATTCGGGGCTGTGCGTCGACTGCCGGCGAAAGAAGCGGGCCAGCTCGGGGAAAGACCGGCGCGGGGCCGTGGGGTACTGCCAGCACTGCGGGCAGAATATCTATGAAACGTTCAGCGCGCACCTGGACAAGTGCGAGGCATACCGCACCTGGTCGGGGCCGGGTCGAACCATCGTATAAAGCTCACCACTGAATCGGAGACGTGAGGCAGTGAATGAGTCACGAAACGGGAGATCTCGCCTTAAAAAAGCGTGCAACGCTTCTAATGGGGGTTTTGGGCGCATGATCGGAGAAACAGTCAACTGCGAAAACTGCGGGACCGAGTTTGAAGCGAAGCGGCGGCGGCATCGCTTCTGCACGCCAGCCTGCAGGTACGAATTCTGGACCCGGACCCACCCGCGCCTTGAGATCGGCAAACCCTGCCGGATTGAGGTGGATGAAGAGGGGCGGCTGGTCATTGTACAGGAGGCTACACCAGAATGAGCGAACTTGAATTTCACCCGATAGCGAACTTGTTTCCAATGATGCAAGGCCAGGAGCTTGACACTCTGATCGCAGACATAAAAGCGAACGGCCTGCGAGAACCCATAACGCTGCACGAAGGCAAAATCCTCGACGGTCGCAATCGGTATCGGGCCTGCCTAGAGGCTGGCGTTAAGCCGACATTCAGACACTTCGAGGGCAATGGATCTCCGTTGGCCTATGTGATCTCGCTGAACCTTCACCGCCGGCATCTTGACGAAAGTCAACGGGGCATCGTTGCGGCGAGGGTGGCGACGCTGAAGGATGGCGAGCGCCAGGTAGGCAAATTTGCCGAGGTGCCAACACAGGCTGAAGCCGCCAAAATGCTCAACGTCTCCGAACGCACCACCAGAAGCGCCCGCAAAGTGCTGGATCACGGCACGCCAGATCTGATAGACGCCGTTGAGCAGGGAAAGATCGCGGTTTCGGTGGCGGCCGGATTCAGCCACAAAGAGCCGGAAATGCAGCGCAACCTCATTGACAAAATCGTGCGGGAAAAAATGAAACCGCCTGCAGCCGTGCGCCAGTGCAAAATGGAAGAGAGAGCGCAATCCGTCACCAGGGTTTTCACCGGACCGGCGCCGAAGATCGACGGCCGCCCGGTAAAAGTCTTCAAGAAACCCGATGAACCGCGCTGGGAGCTGTTTCTAGGACCGAACGCTGCGGGCATTGCAATGCCGCAAAATCTGGAAGCACTGAAAGAGGCAGAATTCTATGGCGAGGAGCAACACAGAATCAACAGCATAGAAGATGATGCCAAAAAACTAAAGAAGCAGGCGGAGGAACTGGAAAGCGAGGCCAGAACAGCCCGGGCGCTTCTGCAACAGACTCTCATGGATGAATGCCAGCGGATTCACGGCCGGGCCATCCCTTATACGCGGACTGTCTTATATGAAGTTTCGCCCGAATTTAACGAGCAATTGATGACCCTGGATTCTGAAGGCATTGCCAAACTGCTACTTGCCGGGTCGGAACAGGCAACGATTTTGAGCGAGGGTGTATGGTCTGACTGCGCTTACTGGCCCCTCAGCATAGACGAAAGGATACCCGGAAAGCGGGCCGACTCGTGTTGGATGGGCTGCGGAAACGAGTGGTGGTAGACGATAAGGGCCTCGTGGCGATCGGGGCTCCTGGGGCAGTACAGCGTAAAGTTTCTGAGGGCAAAATGCCCAAACATCCCGAAAGCGGTTTTTTCGAGCAGAGGGGTCCGGCCCCCGAGCGTTGCGCCATCTGCGGGCGATCCGGGCCGGACCTGGCGCCAGAGAGTCGGCCAACCGGGGCCGCGGGGCGGATGTTCGCCTATCCATTGTGTGCGGGATGCCGGCAGACAAACCGGGGGAACGGCCTGGACTTGGCTGGATGCCGGCGCCTTTTATACACGATCTTTGAGCACGATCCGCGGCGCTTTCGGGCGGATTTGGACCTGGGGCCGCTCACGGGAATTAAGGAAGTTGGGGGCTGGTAGCAAGTTCCGCACCTGATTGCTATGTGATTGCTACCGGATTTAGGCTCTTTTCGCTGTGGCTGCAAACCGTTGAATCTATGGAGCCAGCGCCCGGACTTGAACCGGGGACCTACTGATTACGAATCAGTTGCTCTACCAACTGAGCTACGCTGGCTTGTAGCGCTGAAGCTTGTATCATGTTTGGCACAACGGGTCAAGAAAGCGAAGCTCAAAAGCATCCCCTGGAGGTCCCGCGCTGCCGTCACACCGATTCCTCGGCGACGGCGGATGTCGGCTGCGGCTTCCCTTGCAGAATGCCGGCCAGGGCATCCTTCTCCGTCGGATAGAGATCGAGAATCGTATCGAGCCGGGTCAGCTTCAAGACGGCAAGCACTCTTTCCGCCAGATTGCACAGGCGCACGCGCCCGCCCGCGCGGCGCACCGAAAGGTGCGCGCGTATGATCCGCCCGATGTCACTCGAATCGAGATAAGGGACCTGCTTCAGATCGACGACAATCTGCAGTCGTCCCGCCTGCACCAGCTCGTCGATGCGATCCTTCAGGAGCGATTCGAGCGCTCCTTTCAATCCCCGCTCGACCGTCAGGATGGTAACGTTATCGATGCTTCGTTCGTGGAAATCTCTAGTCGCCATAAGCCCCATGCGTGAAAACATCAAGCATCCGACATCAGGCATCCGGGGCTTCCGAGGCTCGCCGCACATCGGAGGCCAAAATCCGGAGATCCGAAGTCGTTCTATCCTGGCCGCGCCGCGCGAGCCCGCGCAACCGGCCCACCACTTCCGAGAGAATCTCGACGGTGCCGTCGATTTCCTCAACCGTGTTGTGATAGCAGAGGCTGAAACGTAGCGACCCCTGCACAATTTCCGAACGCAGCCCCATGCCCACAAGGACATGAGACGGGTCGAGCGACCCGGAAGAACAGGCCGAACCGGTCGAAACCGCCACCCCTGCAAGATCCAGGGCGATGACCGCGGCCTCTCCTTCTACCCTTTCGAATGCCAGGTTTGCCAGGTTGGGAAGACGATTTTCGACATCACCGTTGGTATGAACGCCCGCGACGCCGCTCTTGATCCGGCTCTCCAGCCGATCGCGCAGCGCGGCGACACGCGTTCCCATCTCCGGCAGCCGCTCGAGCGCAAGATGCGCCGCTACGCCGAAGCCCACAACGGCCGGGACATTCTCGGTGCCGGCCCGGCGCCGGCGCTCATGCGCGCCGCCGGTCAGGAAAGGCACGAGTTTAACCCCGCCGCGGACCCAGAGAGCACCTACGCCCTTGGGCGCGTGGATCTTGTGCCCGGAGACAGAAACCAAATCTGCGCCCAGCTCCTGCACCTGCACGGGTATCTTTCCCAGCGACTGGACCGCGTCGGTATGCAGGAGTATGCCGCGTTCCCGCGCCAGGGAGCCGATTTCTTTAATGGGCTGGATGATCCCGGTCTCGTTGTTGGCGTGCATGATCGAGATCAGGATAGTGGTATCGCGGATGGCCGCCGCCACGCGCTCGGGATCAACGCGCCCCGAAGAATCCACGGGAAGGCAGGTCACTTCCGCTCCTGCCGACTCGAGCGCCTTGCAGGTCGACAGCACCGCCGGGTGCTCGATCTTCGAGGTGATGATGTGGTTGCCGGTGCGATGGCCGCTGCGCCAGACGCCCCAGAGCGCCGCGTTGTCCGATTCGGTGCCCCCCGAGGTAAACACGATTTCGCGCGTGTCGGCGCCCAGGAGCTCCGCCACCGCGCGGCGCGCGTCCTCTACCGCCGCCCTGGCTTCCTGTCCGAAGCTATGGATCGAACCGGCGTTGCCGAAGCGCTCCCGCAGATATGGCAGCATCGCTTCCAGCACCCGGTCATCGATGCGGGTGGTGGCACTGTTATCAAGATAGATACGCGGCTTCACGGACTCTCCTTCGTGCGCCGCTGCCATGTCCGGTGCTGCGTCCAGCCCGGTTCCATTCGCTTCGGGAATCCGATTCCCACCAGTCGGCAACGCACCCGAGAATCAAAACATAACCAAGGGCATCCGGCAAGTCAAGGTTGAGGACAAGCATAACAGCATGACCCCGATGGCACCAGGATCCCGACAGGCTGCTACGGGAGAACGGCAGGCCCAACCTGCAAGATTCGCAACCGGCGACGGGGAGATCGGAGTTATAGTACCTGTATAATACTTCTCATGAGGCGTGCAGACTATGGCGACTACGACACGACTGATTACGCTGCTAACCGACTTCGGGCTGAGAGACTCCTTCGTCGCCGCGATGAAGGGGGTCATGCTGGGGGTGAATCCAGACCTTGCCTTTGTGGACATCAGCCACCTGGTTTCGCCCCATGACATCCACAGCGGGGCATTCACGCTTGCGCAGGCCTATTCCTATTTTCCTCTCGGCACCATCCATGTGGCCGTGGTTGATCCGGGCGTGGGAACCGCGCGCAAGGCACTGGTGGTGTCGGCTGGCGGGCACTTCTTTGTGGCCCCCGACAACGGCATTCTCACCTATGTGTTGGATCGCGAAGACGGTTTCGTCGCGCACGAGATCGCTGCGGATCACTATTTTCGCAAGCCCGTTTCCTCGACCTTTCACGGGCGCGACATCTTCGCCCCGGTGGCAGCGTGGCTCAGCCGGGACATCACCCTGCCGCAGTTCGGGCCGGAATTGAAGCAGCCCGCGCGCCTGCAGATTCCGGCAGTGACCCGGGTCCGGGATGCGCTCGTCCAGGGAGCGGTACTCGCAGTCGACAACTTCGGCAACCTGGTCACCAACCTCAAGCCTGACGATGTTCCGGTATACGGCAGCACCGGGAACCGCGCATGCAAGGTCGTTGCCGGACAGCGAGAGATCACTATTTTCAAGAGGTCTTTCGGCGAGGGCGCGCGAGGCGAACTGTTTGTCATACCCGGTTCCAGCGGCTATCTCGAAATCGTGATGCGCGACCGATCGGCGGCAGCGGAGCTGCATCTCGGTCCGGGAGCGCCGGTTGGAGTCATCTTCGGCTAACCTATGAAATCGGCCTCGCAGGGCTCGCTCTTCCAGACTCCCGCTCGCGATACCTCGCTGCGGGTTGGCCCCGCGGGCTGGAATTATAAGGATTGGGAAGGAATCGTTTACCCCAGCGGAGCCGGGAAGTCCTTCGATGCTCTGACCTATCTTGCCGAATTCTTCGATACCGTAGAGATCAACAGTTCGTTCTATGCCCCGCCCCGATCGCGTGATGCCACCGCCTGGGCACGCCGCGTGCGCAACAACCCGCGCTTCCGGTTTACGGCCAAAGCCTGGCAAAAGCTCTCCCACGACCGGGAGGAGGCCACCGAGGCATCGATCGCCGCCGACTGTGAAGTTGTGCGCCGCTCGCTTGCGCCCCTGGCTGAGGCGGGAATCCTCGGAGCGCTCCTGGTGCAATTCCCCTGGAGTTTTCGCCACACCGAGGAGAACCTTGCCTATCTCGAGAGCCTGTTTCGCCGCCTGGCCGGATATCGCCTGGCCCTGGAGGTTCGCCACGGCTCCTGGGATCGCGAGGAGTTTTATGCTTTTCTGCGTGAGAGCGACGTGGCTTTCTGCAATGTGGACCAGCCGGTGATCGGCGATTCGATGGAACCCTCGGGGCGCGTGACCTCGCGCCTGGGATATCTGCGGCTGCATGGGCGCAACTATCGCACCTGGTTCGAGAAGGACGCCGGGCGCGACGAGCGCTACGACTACCTCTATACCAAGGCCGAGATCAAGGAGGTGTCGGGCCGCCTTCGCATCATGAAGCAGGAAGCGGACGAAACCTATGCCATTACCAACAATCACTTCCGCGGCCAGGCCCTGGTGAACGCGATCGAAATCCTCGAGGAGCTGGATGCCCAGCCCCCCGCGGTCCCTTCCCTGCTGGCCAGAGCCTACCCGCGCCTCGCCGAAGTGGGTCGCGGCGGCCCGACGCGACCCCCCGCCGCCGGCAATTGAGTTTTGCCTGGACACCCAAGGACCCGCGATGATATAAAATTTCGCGCTTCATCATCGGGAGCGCCGCACCTTCAGATGCCGGGGTAGCTCAGTCGGTAGAGCAACGGACTGAAAATCCGTGTGTCGACGGTTCAATTCCGCCCCCCGGCACCAATAGAATCAATCACTTAGCCAGACCAGCCAAAATTCTACTAGGGTACTTAACGACAGAGTAACGGCAAGCACCGATCCTTCTACTTTTCAACTGTTACTTGCGGTAAATGTATTTCCGGGAGAGGCACTGCTTTGTTCCGACGGAAATCTGATATGTTTAGAATGATCTTGGGTTGCAGAGTCCTTGCATCAGATGGCGCGATCAAGTCTTTCTTCTGCAGAAGTGACAAAATGAGGTCGTATTTTTGCAGTCTCTCGCTGCAGTGCGAATTTACATCTGCGATAAACTGTTTTTGCCCGTTCCATGTCAGATTGAGATGTCTTCGAAAGGCTGTTTCATATTTTGGCAGTTCTTCAAGGACTGCAGCCAAATACTCATACCGGTACGCATTTGAGTCCCAGTAGTCGAAAACAAAACCGCCGCCATTTCGGACCGTAATACTCTCCCCAGGGTGAACTATTGTCTCATTTGCATAGATGGTGCGCGGTCCTGTGGCTATTACGGTCGCATCTCGTTTCGGCTGAATAGAAAGATCATGGATGGCTATCGGGGGGAACCCAATGGGAACCTTGAACTCATCTATACCTTCGCCCAAACTGCCTCCGATTCCTCCTTCTCCCGCGAAATCTGTCACTGCGATTGACAAGTCTATTCGTTGCATTTGCCGCATCAATACAAGCGGGAAATGGCGTGCTTTACCCTCCAAAAGCAAATCACCCAGGGCCAGCCAACGTGCAGTAACGGTCTTTTCCTTTTCGAAAAGCGGAAGAATCGCATCGGCGTTCTTTTGAGATGACCGAGCAAACAGGAGGGTCACTTCGTTCGGATAACTTTCATAAAGCTTGGTCAGCACGTTTATGGGCGCATCGCCCCCCAGCCTTATTTCCGCACCCAGCATGGAGCGTAGGAGGCACTCATCAAGCGTGGACACGTCAACTCCGTCTAGGAGCCGGTCCAACTTTGGCTTAAGTTCAGAAAGGCCATTTTGGCCGATCAGATATGCACCCCATGCACGTTTGCTGGGATCCTGCGAATCCAACAACTTGGATGACTGATCCTTGATAAATGTAAGGTCATCCCTATTTGGTGCCTGAAGTGGAAGTGTATGGTGTACCCCAAAAACTGGACAGGTGATTAAGGTGTAAAATCGCTGCCGCCTCGGAGGAGCGAGCGATGAAAAGAGAGCGGAAGCGGTATGATGGGACACTCAAGGCCAAGGTAGCGGTGGAAGCGATCAAAGGC
>JAIQGI010000106.1 GCA_020072565.1 Terriglobia bacterium | reverse complement strand
CTTTGATCGCTTCCACCGCTACCTTGGCCTTGAGTGTCCCATCATACCGCTTCCGCTCTCTTTTCATCGCTCGCTCCTCCGAGGCGGCAGCGATTTTACACCTTAATCACCTGTCCAGTTTTTGGGGTACACCATAATCATTGAAGTGGCGGGAAATATCCGCCTCCAACTCTGAAGCCGACTGGTACCGTCGCGTTCGATCCTTGTCCATCGCTTTCATGGTGATCCAATCCAGATCACCCTGAATCTGCCTTTGCAGGGATACGACGTCGGTTCGCCTTCGATCTGCAATCTGCTTTGCTTCGTTCCCCAGGCTGGAAAGCCTTTTGGTCGGAGTAGGAGGTTCCTCCTCGCGGATGATCCTGCGCATTTCGTCATAGGCGGCCTTGCGCAGTCTCTTTCGGTCGAACGGCAGTGCCCCGACCAACAACTCATACATCATCACTCCGAGCGAATAGACATCTGTCGTCGTATCCACATCTAGCCCAGACATTTCGGCCTGCTCGGGGCTCATATACTCCGGGGTTCCAACTAAATGTCCATGCTGAGTAAAAAGGGTTTTTTCCGTCAACCGCTGGTTCGTAGCCTTTGCGACGCCAAAGTCAATTATCTTTGCCACGGGCCTGCCATCCAAGATGGTGACGAGTACGTTGGATGGTTTGATGTCGCGGTGAATAATCCCTTTTTGGTGAGCATGCTGAATGGCCTGGCAGACGGGAATGAAGAGCTCGAGTCTCTGCCTGGTGTTCAGCCTGAGATTGTCGCAGTACTCGGAAATAGAAACTCCTTGAACATATTCCATCACAAAGAACGGGCGCCCAGTTTCGGTAGCGCCTGCGTCAAACACCCGAGCGATATTCTGATGATTCATGAGCGCGAGCGCCTGGCGCTCCGACTCGAAACGCGCCACCACTTCCTTGGTATCCATTCCGAATTTTATGACTTTGATGGCGACTTTACGACGAAGTGGCTTCTTCTGTTCGGCCAGGTAGACGACACCCATTCCACCGTGGCCGAGCGTTTCCAGAATCCTAAATGGTCCGATGCACTTCGGTTGTTCGGTTAACGGTGATCGCTCTTCATCAAATGGATCTGTGGTCTCAGATTTCAATTCCGGAGTTGGACCAGTGGAAGCCGTCAGGATACAATCATTGCACAAGTCATTCTGCAAGGAATCATCCAAGCTTGCCCGGCCGCATTGGCGACATCTGGCATTACCTGACATAATGCCCCGTTGGGATTAGGTAGTCATTGGGCTGCAAAGGACTTCATGTGAGCGGAAAGAGCCGCCTTTTGATTCCTGCGTGCAGCTACGGCACTTCCTATGCTTCCGTATGGTTATTCTTATAATTCGACTCCTGCTTAATGATTCCGAGGAGCCCACAACTCCCAATTTATGACCAAGGATACAGCGATTTCTGGAATTTGCACACATGTTTTTCGTCCGCGAAGACAGGCTGGTTGGGGCGCTGCTGCAGATAAGTTTACAAATTCCACTTGTCTTCCAAGACGGCAAACGCAATCAGTTGTCGGACTCCAAGGCAGGACGAGGCCAGCGGACGAAAAGTTGGATGCTCTATGTAGGCGCACAGGAGGTTGCAGCCGACCGTATCGGCGGTCACAACGCCGCCGTAGTGCCCTGAAGAGCGAAACCTATAGTAGAGGCGCTGGTCTCCGCGCATTACCAGGGATTCGATCTCCTCCGATCGCTTGATCGGATCAAAGGGGCAGGCGGGAACCATCGTGTTATCCCTTCAGCTCCGCCTCTGAGTATCCCATAAATCCGGAGAAAAGCAGCTGCCCACGGCTCCAGCAGCTTCCGATAAAAACAAATTATGTAAACTACGGGGGAAATGCCCCAGTCAGACGATATTTTACTCCCAGAGCCGGGTTCCCGGACAGTGTTTTTGGCGCGGCGGCGCCTGATTGCAAAAAACACTGATACCGGGCCGGAAGAAAAAGAGCCGGTCGTAATCGTAGCCGCAGGCGGGAGGTGACGATGGCAAGGATAACGAAGAAGCGCAAACCGGAAGCGCCTCCGGCATCTCCCTTAGCCGCATTGATGGAAAAGCACCTGGAGGCGCTGCGGGTGCTGAACTACTCGGAATACACGGTAAAGAACCGGCGCGTGCACCTTGGCTTCTTCCTTGCGTGGTGTCACGATCGCGGCATCACGGAGCCCACGGAGGTCACACGGCCCATCCTGGAGCATTATCAGAGATACCTGTTCCATTACCGGCAGAAGAACGGCAATCCGTTGAGCTTCCGGAGCCAGCATACGCGCCTGGTGCCGATCCGGGTTTGGTTCCGGTGGCTGGCGCGCCAGCACCACATCCTGCACAACCCGGCGTCGGAGCTGGAGCTGCCGCGATTGGAACACCGTTTGCCGAAGTCGGTGCTCTCGGTTGGCGAGATCGAGCAGGTGTTGGCCCAGCCGGACATCCGGGATCCCTTGGGACTGCGGGACCGCGCCCTGATGGAGACGCTATATTCGACGGGCATGCGGCGGCGGGAGCTTGCGAATCTAAAGGTCTACGATCTCGACACCGAACGCGGCACGGTGACGATCCGCCAGGGGAAAGGCAAGAAGGACCGGATGATTCCGATCGGCGAACGCGCCGCAGCCTGGATGGAGAAATATATCCGTGAGGCGCGGCCCAAGCTGGTCGTGGAGCCTGACGATCACACGGTGTTTCTTTCGAACGCCGGCGAACCGTTTTGTTTGGATCACTTGAGCGACCTGGTGCGCGAGCACGTGGACGCCGCCAACATCGGCAAGCGCGGCGCCTGCCACATGATCCGCCACACGATGGCCACGTTGATGCTGGATAACGGCGCCGACACTCGCTACATCCAGGAGATGCTTGGGCACGCCGATTTGAAAACAACTCAGATTTACACGCAGGTATCGATCCGGCAGCTGAAGCGGATCCACGCAGCCACGCACCCGGGCGCGTCGCTCGAAAAGAAATCACCCGCGCCGGCCGCCGACAACCCTGGAGACGAGGATGCCTTGCACTCCGCACCAAACCAGGGCCATAAGGATGATGGAGATGAGTAACGCACCAAAGTCTGATCCGCATTGCCTGGGCGACAGCGGCTAGTGCCGCGTCGTTGCCGACTTCCTTCTTTAGCCGCTGCGGGGTGCCGTAAGCGGCTAAACAGGGAAAAACGGTTTGGTGAATGCCTCGGCCAATAGGCATAGTTTGGCATTGCCGATGTCCCGGATTCAGGACATAATGAGACCGTGAAATCAATCGATTTTCACCCGAGAGCGTTGGAGTTTATTCGAGCGCAATCCCGGCCAATCCGGCATCGGCTTGGCGAGGCTTTGAGGGACCTGCAGAAAGGGATCAGTCTTGGGATGCCCCTCAGCCGCCCAATGCCGGTGGTTGCGCCGGGAGTGCGCGAACTCCGCGTGAAAGACGAAGACTCGACGGTACGCGTTTTCTATTTTGCGGCCACCTCGCATGCCATTCTCGTTTTTCACGGCTTTCAGAAAAAAGCGCAGAAGACGCCGGCACGTGAGCTTGATCTGGCGCGGCGGCGGCTGAAGGAGGTCATCAATGCGAAAATCGAGTCCTGAAAAACCCATCAGGGTAAAGACAGCGAAAGAGCTGGGCCAGGTGCTGGGATTGTCGCCGGTCGAGACCGCCGAGATGGAGTTTCGCTCGGAGCTTACCTGCGCCGTGACCAGGATCATCCGCGAAGGAAACCTGACCCATGCGGAGATCGCCAAGCGCGCCGGAACGTCCCGTACGCGCGTGACGGCCATTGCCAATGGCAATACTCAAGGAATGTCGACCGACCTGTTGATCCGGGTTTTGTCGGCCACCGGCCACCGGGCGGAGTTGCGCGTGCGGAAGGCAGCGGCGTGATGGATCAGAATCTGTTACGTGCTATAGAGGCAGGAAGTGAACAACGGAATCAACCTTCTCGACGTTGTGGCTTTGACGGAAGATCTGCCCGATCGTAAGCTCCGCCGCGGACAGGTGGGAACCGTCGTGGAGTTTCTGGCTCCCGGTGTATTCGAAATCGAGTTCACCGACAACGACGGCCGCGCTTTTGCCAGCCTAGCCTTGAAGAAAGAACAACTGCTGCTCCTGCACTATGAGCCGGCCGCCTGACGCAGATTCCGGCCATTCGTTTCAGCACCCAAAACAACCGCACCGATCTTTTTCTTTAGCTGCTACAATAGCCGCAAGCGGCTAAAGAGAAAACCATGGCTACGACGGCGCAGTTAAGCGAAAACTCGCATCCGGGGTTCGCGGGCATAAAAGCAGCCCTGTGTCTGGCCGAGATTGATGCTAACTCGAATTTTGCGTCAGGGATGCAGCCATGCTTACGACGAAACGGCACAGGGTCCCGTTGTAGCGGCAAAGAACGGGATGCCGAGTCGGGACTGGATTACTTCCTTGCAAGATACTACTCAGGAGCGCAGGGGAGGTTCACTTCTCCAGACCCGGAAAACGCCGGTGCGATTCCTGCAGATCCGCAAAGCTGGAATGCGTATGCATACTCCAGAAATAATCCACTTGCATTTACCGATCCGAATGGAAAGCGTTACCGAGTATCGTGGGACGGCGGAAGCTCGGAAGAGATGTCAGATCCGGAGTACGAGGATTACAAGAGCAAGTACATTGATCCGATCGGATATGTAGCAGGAGGAGGAATAATTTATCAAAAGGACGTTAAAGGATTTGTGCGGTTAGGAACTGTACAATACTTGATGAGCGATAAAATGTGGGCGCTGATACATGGAATGGAAATGGCAAAGCCCACTGTCGATGCTTTGGCCATCGGCACCGGTATCATCACCGGTGGTATTGCGGCGCTGGAATTCATTGCTGGCGGAACGGCGCTGACCACGCTCTCGATTCCGGCGGCAACATTGCCGCCACTCGTTTCGAATCCCACCCTTCAGAGTATCGTGAACAAGCTGTTTCAGGTAACGGACAAGTTGCCAGGAGGCACCGCTGGCGCCGTACGGTACGAGCTTGCAACCGGAGATCTCATGTCGCCGTCAGGTCACTCCCGAAAGGCACAAGATGTGATCGTTGCCTTGACGAATCTCCTGAAGGGCGGAAGGCTGTCGTATAACGATCAAATCGTTTCCAGGCAGATTATTCAAGAGCTGAGCGATGCCCTCAAGACACAGCCAAGGAGGTAGCACTTTGGCGAACCTGCGGTACAGCGCATTCGTTGACTCGCTTCTGGCAGCCGTTCCGGAGATCAAACGGCGGCACGATGCACTCCAGGAGGACATAGGGCCGGACATACTTCCGTATCCAACTGTCGAACTCGTACTCGAACCCTTCGTGAAGGATCTTCTGAAGGCCAATCCCGATATCGAGCTAGTGCGGAGGGTCTTCGCTTTCTTTGAAGAAATGGCGAAGGCACAGGACGTGGAGGTGGTGAATCTGTTGCACGTCGGCATCTTCGAACCGTGGGCGGCTGACCCGGAAACGCTTGCTCGCGCGTGGAAGTACATGGGAGAGAGAACCAGGCAGATCGCCAGCGATGCGGCACTCCGGTTGAATCGGGGAGAGAACCTGCCTCGGGTTTCGCGTCGCTGATGCAATAGAAAGGATAGGAGGGATTGGTTGCCTAATGTTCTCAGCTTACTCTGAGCGCGCACCTCTGCAGGCAGATCCCTCAGCTGCTGATAAGATGAAATATGTAAACTTTGGGGCTTTTGCCCCTCCCAAGCAGGATTCTACATCCGAATTGGGTTCCAGCGTCCGGTTTTTGACGCGCCAGTACCTGATTGCAGGGCGGATTAGCAGCCTCGCTCAGCCACTTGGGCGCAGGTACACCTAATGGCAGCCGTGGCCGGCAAAACGCGTTAAAACGAAAATAGAGGGCCCAAAATCGCGGGCAAGCCCGCTTTTCAGGCCCTCTGTTATGCTTATCATTATTTAATCGAAAGACTTACCGTCGTCAGTCCCCGATCCGCCGATCCCGCCCGATCCGCCGATCCGCACAGCTAGAATTCGTAGCGCAGGCCGAACTGCATGACCCGCGGCTGCGTGAGCGTGTCGCTGTATTTGCCGAAATTCGCCTGGCTGCCGAGATTGACCGACACTGCGCCCACATCGAAACGCGCGGTGTTGGTGAGGTTAAAGGTTTCCCATCGGAACTGGAGTGAGTGCTTTTCCGAATAAGGCATACGGAAGCGCTTGCCAATGCTGACATCGATAGTGAAATAGCCGTCTCCGCGGAGAATATTGCGGTTGCCCAATTCGCCGGGCAAGGTGAAGTCGAAGGCTGCAACTGCCGCCTTGGGATCGGCGAACAGATTTGGCCCGCTCGCTCCGGAAACCGATGGAGCATTTTTGGTGGTTTGCATTCCGGGAATCGCGGCGATCATCGTGGCCCAACCCTGCCACTGGTAGTTTGTCGGCCAGTTGCTGCCGTCCCGAACGCTGATAGGCAATCCGCTCGACTGCCGGTAAAGGCCGCTGATCTGCCAGCCGCCCAGCAGGACTTCGAGGACGCCGCCCTGGTTCAGAAAGCGGTGGCCTGTTCCCACCGGCAATTCCCAAACGCCGTTCAGGTTCCACTGGTGAGTCATGTCGTAGTCGGAAACGGCCTTGTGCTGTCCCGGCACCCAAGGATTGGTGATAAATCCATAAGTGGAGCCGGTTCCATCGCTTTCCGCACGCGAGGTGAGGTCAATGGATTTTGACCATGTGAAGTTAAAGGTGAATTCCAACCCTTTCGAAAAGCGCTGGCGGGCGGTCCACTGCATGGCATGATAATTCCCGCCGGCGATCGAACGCCAGGCGGTAAAGGACGCGAATTGGGGATTGTATAAGGCGTAGGCGCCCAACCGGCTGCATGTGGGCCTGCATTGGCTGTCCAGCTTTTCGAGTGCCGAAGCGGTGTCGGTCGGATATGCAACGAATTGAGTATACACAGCCTGGGTTGCGCTGAGCGTTGGGGTCGCCGCCGCCGGCCACAGGTTTTCCCAAAAACTGACCTTCGGCACATTCGCCTGGGGCGTTTTCGCCCTTGCCAGCTTCGTAAGGATGGTGGCTGCTTCCCAGTAAGTCATTCCCGAATCCGGATCGATCAGGTTGACGGGAGTAGCAACATCCACTTGCGCCAGCGAACGGCGTGAGAGGCGTCCCACGTAAGAGCCCTGGATGAAGAGGCCGTTCTTGAATTCTCGGCCGAGGCTGAAGTTCAGGTTCATTGTGTAGGCGGGCCGGACCTGCGAATCGATATTGCTGGCGGCTCCCCCATAGGTGAAGATGTTTGGGGCCACAATCGGGAAGGTCTGCTTGGGCGCGGCCGGAACGATAACGGAAGGAACGTTGTTCCATCCGGTCCAGCGCGGACCCGTGGCCTCGTCAAACTGGCTGCCCGCGGTCTGCACGCTGGTTTGCAGCCCCTGTCCTCCGGCGTCAGCGCGCATGATCAGCGTGTTTCCGAGGTTCTCGTAATACATCCCCCAGCCGGCGCGAATCGACGTTGCCCCGGGCCCGCCAAAGATTTTGCCGAGGATTCCGCCCGTGCCCCGAGGAGAGTAAGCCACGCCGAGGCGGGGAGCGAACTCCTTTTTATAAAACTTATACAACGATGAGCCGCCGGGTGAGTTCGTCGGGATGTAGCTGAGTGGAGTCACCGCCGAGTCGGACTTGCCCTGATCGGCCAGCGCGCCCCGGGCGTCGAACCAGGAGCCGAGTGAGGGACTGAGTGAGATTTGCAGGCCATCGCGTTCGTGGATGGGAGGCGCCAACTCCCAGCGCAAACCGGCCGAGAGGCTAAGCCCGGGATTCACGCGCCAGGTGTCCTGCAAATACAGGCTGTAGTCCCGAAGAATGAAGTTGCGCACTACGGGTGCGCCGACCGGTTGCACGTTGCCCGCCAGGTCGTAGTTGTAATGCGCCGTGCCGGTGGAGATGACGCCGAGCAGGTTCACCACCTGCGCACGGTATACGTCGGTGCCCTTGCTGTTGATATCGGCGGGGTCTTCGAGTTTGCCCGCTCCGTTCAGCCGCGTAGCGCGCACCTGGGCATAATGGAAGGAATTGTCATAGTTGCTCCGTTCGTTGGTCATCGAGCGGAGCGCAACGCCAAACTGGATGTTGTGCGCCCCCCTGTTCCAGGAAAAGTCCGCGGCCAGGGTATGGATGGGCAGGATGCGCACGGCCGGGGTCGTCATTCCATAGCGGTCGTCAAGATTTAGGAAGTTCACGTAGGAAGCAGTCTGCGTTCCGCTCGATTCCACACCCTGACGGGTAAATCCATAGCGGAAGCTGGCGATCAGACTCGGGCTGATCAGCAGATTGTATCCGGCAGCCAGGCCCTTGCTATTGTTGAGGTTCACGCTGTTGGAGGGCTGATCGGGATATTGTGGCAGCGAGAGACTGCGATCGTTCTGCAGGTTTCCACGCACGAAAAAGGTGTGCCGGCCCGACTCGTCCGGGCTGTAATCCAGGCGGGCGATGTAGGTGTTCCAGCGCAACGGCAGCGGGGCGATGAAGCGGTAACCCGTGGTGTTGTAGCCGTCGCCGGCCGTCGTGGTGTTCGGTTGCGGGTAGGTCTTCAGGAGACTCATCACCGCCTGGTTCGGCCCGATGTGCAGCGGATCGAGCGCCGTAATGTCCGCCGGCAGCAGTGTGCCGATGGTATTGTCCTTCTTCAGATAATGCATGATGCCGTTGCGGAAGTCGGCTGTCGGCACCGTGCGCGTGACTGAGCCTTCCTTAGCGTCGCGCCGCCCCTCGAAGTTCATGAAATAGAACAAGTGATTCTTCTGGATCGGCCCGCCCACCGCCGTGCCGAAGGTATTGCGCAGCAGCTTGGGTTTGGGCAGATTGGCCAGATTATTAAAGAAAGAGTTCGCCGTCGTCACCGTGTTGCGGTGGAATTCATAGGCCGAGCCGTGGATCTCGTTGGTTCCGGACTTGGTCACCAGCGCAATCTGCGCGCCGGAACCGTGCCCTTGATCGGCGTTTGCGTTTGTCGTCGTGACCCGGAATTCCTGCACCGAATCGAGTGTCACACGCAGCACCGAAGTAAATGCCGATCGGTTTTGCTGATCGTTTACGTCCACGCCGTCGAGGGTTACGTTGGCCTGATCGCTCTTTCCGCCGTTTACCGACCCGTTCTTCGAAGTGCCGTTGTTC
This sequence comes from Terriglobia bacterium, assembly GCA_020072565.1. NCBI lineage: Bacteria > Pseudomonadati > Acidobacteriota > Terriglobia > Terriglobia bacterium. The sequence continues at coordinate 6,274 of JAIQGI010000106.1, read as the reverse complement.
TCGCCGACGAACGCGACCCCGGGTTGCAGCGCCAGCAATCCCACTACGTTGCGTGCCTCCAGCGGCAATTGCAGGATCGGGCGCGTTCCGTAAGCGTTACCGATGGAGGCGTCCGTGGTGTTCACCTGCGCGGCTTCCGCAGTGACCTCGATCGTTTGCGTCAGCGTCCCGATCTTAAGCGCAAGGTTAACTGTCGTCGGCGTGTTTACCAGCAGGGCAACGTCGTTGATCACAAGATCGGAGAAACCTTGCGCCTTGGCGCGGATCCGGTAGTTGCCCGGAGACACCTGCGCGAAGGAATAACGGCCCGCCTCATCAGATGTCGTCTGGCGCGTAGCCTGCGTGTTCAGGTTCACCAGCACAATCGCGGCTTTGGGCACAACCGAGCCTGAAGGATCTGTGACGATGCCGTTGAGCGAAGTGAGCGACTGCGCAAGCAGCGCTGCGCCAAAAAAGAGGAAGCATAACAGACCGGAAAGACGATGAGTCATCATAACTCTCGGATCCTTTCTTGTGGCATTTGTGAAAGAGCAGGATGAGTGCAGCTATATCACCGGATTCAGTCGCTGTCAACGGTCACCTGAAACTGGAGTGAGGAAGGACACCACCGATGAGCCGGTTGCCGAAATTCACGCTGACGCATAACAAAGGGAAAGACCGCTGAGATCCAGAGAACAACGCCACCAGCCGCTTCGCAACGAAGCAAGACGCCACAAAGGGGCGGCGTCCCCTTCTTCTCCAGCATCATGACCATCTGATTGACCGACGGCGGTGAGACCAGCAGCGCCGCCGCGACGCGAGGCAACCTTTACAGGGTACTGGTGCCTATCGCTTGCGTGGCACCAGATGCCACCCTGGCACAGCGCTGCCCACGGCTCCAGCAGCTTCCGATAAAAACAAATTATGTAAACTACGGGGGAAATGCCCCAGTCAGACGATATTTTACTCCCAGAGCCGGGTTCCCGGACAGTGTTTTTGGCGCGGCGGCGCCTGATTGCAAAAACCACCTGGTTTTGACGTCGCAAGGGGCAGCCTACCTGTATGACGCCAACGGGCGCCGGTTCCGCACGAACGATGGATCTGTGGTAAACTATGTCTATTCCTACACGGGCCAGTTGCTGATGGAAGACAGGATAACGGAGTCGACCTGGAACAATTACATCTATTTCAATGGCCAGATGGTGGCGATCCATCAACAGGACGACCACTTCCGACTGCTGTTCAAGGATCATCTGGGGAACACGAGGTCGGTTTTGAAGGTGCATCTGCCTGAATCGAACTGGCAGTACAACTGGACGCTGGTTGAGACGGCGGATTTTTTGCCCTACGGTATGCAGTATCGGGGCTATTTGTGGGATACGCCGGCGACGGGCTATATGTATGAAGGCAAGAGCAGAGATGGCGGCTTGGATTACTTTGGTGCCAGGCACTACGACGGCAGCTCGCTTGACACTGCCTCTCCGCGCTGGATCTCCCCGGACCCGCTCACGACGCGCATCTACGATCCGCCGTCTCTGAACAAGTATACTTACGTCAGAAACGACCCGGTGAATCTGGTCGACCCTGACGGGCGTGCCCCAGAAGCGCCCCTCGATTGGATGCCCGATTGGGTTGATTATGTTGACATATCCTTACCGCCTCATATGGACGACTTTAACCTGGCATTTGAGGTAGGGGGTAACGAGGTTGTTGGTGAGGTAGACTGTAACGACAGCGATATAAAGATGGTGGAGGTGTCGTCATTCTCGAAAGATGAAGCTCCAGTCTACTCCTTTGCCAGGATTTTGAGTGAGCTGCTTGATAGCGACTCTCAGTGTCTTTCCGCGCTTAGTAACACAGCCAAGAATGCTGACGGAACGATAAGACAAATCGATGCGAAAGCAATACTGCAAGAAGCAGTCGATAAAAGCGCGATAGGTGTAGGCACTTTGACTGTATATACTATCCGAAACGGGAAAAAGGTAAGATGCAGAAACAAGGCGGTCAATGCGGCCGTCTCGGTTGATGGAGGGATTCCCGAAGGCCAATACGCATCAATCATGATTGCCACGAACGGGACTTGGTTCAGCGCGAACACAACAAATAAATCGCGCGGACTGACGATATTGCACGAGCTAGGGCATGTCACCTATAGGTTGAACAGCGATGGGCAAAGTGACTCCGCCTCACAAGCTAACGACGATTATGTGAAACAAAATTGCAGTCGATTATTGAATTTTTTGAGATGAGGCTATGCAAATGATGCCGACACTATACTTTCTACTCCTGATGATGCCGGTCATTTCGACCGTCGGATCACATCCCTGGTCCTCGCCAGTCGTCTCACAGGTATCTTCTACTTCCGACATCAGAATTTTACGAATGGAGAGCCCAATGTACCCGCGTCTGGCCAGGCTGGCTAAGTTGCAGGGCAAACTCACACTCGTTGTGGAAGCCGCCTCAGATGGCCGAATTGTAGGGGTGCGACGGATTTCATTCGATCCGCCGACGACTGATCGGATGGTTGAAATCCTCTGGGAATATGTGGAGGTTTTCTTGAAGGAGAAATGGAGGTTGGGACTCTGTCATAAGTCAGATCAGACCGCTGTTTCTACGGCCACGATACCCATGGAATTCTCGTTTAAGCTGACGAAGCTGCCGGAGAAGCAGAGCGATTGCGAAGGACCAGCCCATGTGGTGATTGAATGTGACACCGTATTAAAAGTGACGTGTTATGGCTGGAGTCCAAGGTCGATTATAAACTGATGTTTTCAGAAGGGTGGTTCGAAACAAACCGCCCCTTTTTTGGATGGCTGGCCCACGATGCGTGCCCATGGTGGGAATGTGATGGCGTAATTTACGCTTGCGAAGCAGGATGTTGGTGATTTTAGGCAGATCCCGCCGATGAGTGATATCCGTGCCAACCGGAATTAACACTCGCAATAGGGGCTGCTGTGCGTTTTTGAGAATTGAAAGGCTCCATTTTGCATTTCCTAGCTTTTCCGGTGGCCAACGTGACGAGGCCCTGGGAATTGCCCTCTGAAAAGCCCCAGGATCGACGACCTCCGGAAGGTCCATATCTGGCTACCCTCCCAGTCAGCATGGCGGCCGGTTTTCATATTTTTTGGGCAGGGATTCAGCGGGAGGCAGCAGTGCCTCTGAGCTTCGTGGTGTCGGTTTACCTGATTGAGGCAGAACGCCAAGTTGTTGTTCAAAAAATACCAGGTCTCATTTGACTCTTGCTGAAAATCGAAAGCTCTCAGATATGTCTCCAGCGCATGGCGATAGTCGTTTGCTTGTTCCAGCACCTGTCCCATGACCAGAAGGCACCTCGCCTTCTCGTCCGAGGTGTCCGCGCGGGAGAGGATCTTGTCGATGTAGGCACAAGCTGTTTTGAAGTGGCAGTTTTCGGCGCATTCGCATGCAAGTGCCTGGAGCATCTCCTTGATATTCTCTTCGCTCTCCGAGTTATTGACGAGGATCAAGAAGATCCTGTTGGCATCTTTTATGGAGACAAGTTCGCCCCCAGGGGTGATGAATCCATCAAATTCTTCCGCTTGGCTCATGACGGTGTCTTTCCTTTCGGATCGTCTGGTTTCTCGCCGGGCTGCGATTCCTGTGGTGCAGAGCCGGTATTCTGCTTGGAGCGCGGCACGAAGCTGATCGTCCAGCCCTGTAGGTAAATCGGGTCGTCCGGTGGAGCTTCCTTAATCCCGTACCATCGGATATCTGCCTCAATAATCGCGTCGATTTCCTCCTTATTCAAAGGCGCATCAGGGATGAGCCTCCTCGATGGCGGCAGGGATTCCAATGCTGGTTCCCCCGGTTCCTGTTTTTTGCCAAATACCTGAAAGATCTGCTCCAGAAGTTGTTCCTCAATTTTGTCCTTAGGATCATTTTTGGCGTCTGACATTTTCTTGTCCTTTTGAAAGTTGGTTTGGACTTCTGCGATGGGCCGTAGCTCGTTGGCGACAGCCCGTTCTCCAGAATCGAGTAGGAGCCAACAGGCGGTGAAGGTGTCGCGGTAAAATGCGGCTGGTCGGCATGGCTCCGACTTTGTTCCCAGCACGGTGCCCTGAACGATTCGGTCCCCTGAACAACCGGCTACGCGATGGCCCACTCGGAGCTGCCAATCAGGGGGTGCGTGTTTACTGACAAGCTGCGCTACCGTGCGCTCGGTGATGCCACCAGACTGTTCGTTGTGCAGCAGGAGTCGGTAAATGGCCAGTTCGTCGCTCGGGGATCGTCGTTTGAAAACCAACAATCTTCCCTTTGGGCGTTGTGCTTCAGGCTCGGATGCGCCATTGGCAGCGTTGCTGCCACTACCACCTGCTTCAGAAACAGCTCGATCATCCACATCCTGGTTATCCATGATCAGCCTCCCAAAAGCCCGCTGTCGGCGAAGGAGAAGAATGCCTCCTGGCCAACAACAACGTGGTCCAGAACTCGAATGCCCAGGATTTTCCCGGCCTCGGCGAGCCGCGAGGTGCAATTGCGATCCTCCTGGCTCGGCTCGCAACATCCTGATGGGTGGTTGTGTAGACAGATAATGGAGGCACTATTGCAGATTATGGCAGCTTTGAAGACCTGGGAGGGGACCACGATCGCGCTGCTGAGACTGCCCTGGGACACCAGGTTCACGCCGATCAGTTGATTCTTACTGTCGAGCATAAGGATATGAAATTCCTCCCGGTCTGCGTCCGCATAAAGTTCTTCCTGCGCGAAGGTAAATACTTCGTGGGAACCGCTGAAGCGCTTCCAGGTGGACTGAAGCGAGCCGTCGCGGATGAGGGACAGTCGCTGTCGGGGGATGCGGTAGGTTCTTGCAGATTGTTGCTGTGGATTCTCGGTGTTGTGCATCGATGCATGCTCCTTTTGGTTGAGGTCACATGCATCAGGCCAAAAAGAAAACCCGCCCAAGCATCAGGGCGGTGTCTTTTCGGGGAGATTTGGTTTCAGGATCTCGGTCCTGACACATCGGGGCTTGCCACCCCCGGCACCTTGGCTTTCTCCCTGCCAGGTTGCCAGATCCAGCGACTGCCAGATCGTTCCTGATGCACTAATATTATCGTCCGAATCGGAAAAACGATCAATCACAATCCGGTCCAGCGAGCTGTTACTTCACACAAAAATCCCGATTGTTCAATCGATGAAATAGCTGGTGGGCTTGCGGTAGAGCTGAGCCAGATGCGGCAGCTCGACAGGATCGATCCGCCTTTCCCCAATCTCGAACTTGGATACAAACGATTGCGGCTTCTTCAGGTGCTTGGCAACCTCAACCTGGTTGAAATCTGCCTATGGATAAGAAGTACAAGCTGCCGAATTTCCCGCCCGCCTCCCAGTGAGGGTGCTGCCCACGGCTCCAGCAGCTTCCGATAAAAACAAATTATGTAAACTAATCTGGCGCACCAAGGCGAAAGTCACAAAAAAGGGCACCGAACTTCCAGCCGGAAGTTTCCTGGTGAAGAACTCGCCGGAGGTCATGAAAGCATTGCCCGCGCTGCTCGAGAAGTATCACCTCGCCGTTCTCGACGTCGATGATGTTGCGGATGTCGCCAAAGCTCCCGTGAAGTTCCATCGCGTCGCACTGTATCAGAGTTGGCGCGCCAATATGGATGAAGGTTGGACGCGCTACGTCCTCGACGATATGAGCATTCCATACAAGACGATTCACAACGACGACATCAAAGGTACCAAGGACAAGAAGCCCGACCTGCGGGCCGATTTTGACGTCATCGTCTTTGCCGACGAGAGTGCGAATGTAATCAAGGGCACTCCCCCCGGCGGCGGCCGGGGGGCGGGAGCCGAGCCGGCGACGGCGCGCCGGCCGGAACCCAAGATGCCGCCGGAGTATGAAGGAGGCATCGGACCGGAAGGAGTAGCCAATCTGAAGACGTTTGTCGAGATGGGCGGCATCCTCATAACCCTCAACAACGCATCCGAGTTGGCGATGAACGATCTCGAAGCGCCGGCGCGCAACGTCCTTCAGGGCGTCGATCGGACACGCTTCTTCTGCCCGACCTCGATCCTCAAGATCCTGGTGGACAACGAGACGCCGATCGGCTACGGCATGCCGAAGGAAACGGCGGCCATGTTCGCGAACTGCCCCGCGTTTGAGACGCTCATGCCGCCCTATGATTGGGACCGGAAGGTGGTGGTCGCGGTAGGGATACCGGTCACCCGGCACCCCCCGCACAGATCCGTACGGGCGCTGCTAGCGCATACGGCTCCTACCTCGGATGTCTGGCGTCAAACCTCACTTGCGGGAAAGGGTGAAGTATACGGGGGTGGGGCA
>JAIQGI010000105.1 GCA_020072565.1 Terriglobia bacterium | reverse complement strand
GGCCTTCCCCTTTCTGCATAAAGTCGGAAGGCCGAAGTGTAGATCGCAATTCAAATCGATTACGGTCGTTTCTTGATGCAACTCAATGGAACACTGTGGGTTGCTAGATTTCTAAATTTGCTCAGTGGGACAGCAGTGGATGGTGATCCGGTATTACCTGAAGGACCAGAGGAGCGGCAGCGCCAACATCATCATCACCGACGCCAAAGGACAGGAAGCCGCCAGGCTCCAGGGAAAGACATCGGCGGGCATCAACACCGTCGTCTGGAGCACGCGCGCCCAGGGAGCGGGAAGAGGCCGGGGCGCCGGCGGTGGGAACATCCTTGATCAGTGGGCCCCGCTCGGAGAGTACACGGTCACTCTGCAAATAGGCGAAACGAAGCTCACTCAGAACGCGCGCATCACGAAAATGCAGGGCTGGTCTCTAGGCCCGGTCCCCCAGATCATCCGTTAAATTTCGGGAACAGCGCCATAACCTCGAAATTGTTCGAGACTGGCGGAAATTGGCTTCCCTGGAATTTCGAGGCTACGGCGCCTGTCCCGAATGCCCCCTAATCAAGGAAATAGAGTGCGACCATGGCGGGCTCAGCCATTCCGGCGAGCCATCGGTTGCTACAAGCTCCCAAGCCATTTGCGGCCGCAGCCCTTGGCGGCCGCAAGCCCTGAAAAGGCGGCCGTAGTTTTCAGCCCAGGGCGCAAGCCCTGAAAGGGCGGCCGTAGTTTTCAGCCCAGGGCGCAAGCCCTGGAAGGGCGGCCGTAGTTTTCAGCCCAGGGCGCAAGCCCTGGAAGGGCGGCCGTAGTTTTCAGCCCAGGGCGCAAGCCCTGGAAGGGCGGCCGTAGTTTTCAGCCCGGGGCGCAAGCCCTGAAAGGGCGGCAGTAGTTTTCAGCCCAGGGCGCAAGCCCTGGGATAAGACGCAAATGACGGATGAGCCCTGTAAGGGCGATGCAGAAACGCCTGCAATGCCCCGATTACAGGGACCTGGCATCGCCCTTACAGGGCTCTCTTTGGTAATGGCCCTCCATTCCCAGGGCTCACGCCCTTAAGCGCTAAGATAGGAATGATTTTGCCAATAAACGTGGACTTGGACCTAAACCTGGACGTAGACCTGGACCTTTTGAGCGGAGACAAACTCTTGCACGCCCAGCCTTTATCAGGCTACGGGTCGCTTCTTATCGCTTGCGGCGCAGCAGAGCGTCAAGGTCCACGTCCAAGTCCAGGTTGGGAAAGTGGCTTAAGTTAGCACTTATGGGCTCACGCCCTGGGCTGCGGACTGCGGACGCCCCTTTTGCGGCTTAGGCCCTTGCTCCTGGTACGCTCAAGACGATTCCAATCACCCTGAGTTAAGCACCATTCGCGCCTGTCCCCGAAACTATGGGCACTGGATGATTCCCTGAGCCCACAGGCACCCGCCGCAGGTCGGGAAAGTATTTCCGCAGCAATCCTCGTCGTTTTTCTCAAGCAACGAGCACCCGCCGCACACATGACAAGGTGAAAATCCGAAGCCCCGGACATTCTCCCGAAAATGAGCATATTCGTCGGAGTTCCAGATCCCGTAGAGGTGGCCGGAGCCGACATCACCAAGTGCATAAGCGGAGACGGTCCTCTCCAGCCCGTTAAGATAGGTTTTGTGCGTGTGGAGCAGCCCCATGCAGGGACCGACCTTGCCGTCCCAGCGAACGAACGTGCACCGGTCTTTGATGAACCGGCATGACTGGGCCGGCGCGCCGATGGGATTCCCCATCAGGCTCAGGTTGTCGCAGGTTCGGAGCAGGCTGAAGATGGCTTCCCTCGTGCGCTCGTTGACGTCGAGCCGTGGCAGGCTGATCTCGGTCCGCCCCGATGCGCCGGCAAAGGTCTCGAGGGTAAGGGCGAGGCTGCAGACCATCTCCTGTTCCATTGCCTTCGTGTACGGCAGAAGATTGCTGACGGACACAAACCGCGCCCCCGCCGCCCTGACGATCCTGTCGATTTTTCTGAGATCGTCGAGATTCCGCTTCATGACCACGAAGGCGATGCCGACGTCGATTCTGCGCGGGCTGCGCCAATTCATTGCCCGGAGGCGTCGAAGGCTGGCCATGACAATATCAAAACCGGCTCCCTGCCTGATATCGTCGAAGCTCCCTTCCGTGACACCGTCAAGCGAGACCCAAAGCCTGTCCAGGCCGGCATCCATGAGTCCGGCGATCATCGTCTCGTCGAGGTTGGTTCCGTTCGTAGTCAACTCCACCCTGACGGCCAGCTCCTTCGTCGCCTTGATCATATGCAGGATGTCCGGGTGGGCAGTCGGCTCTCCGAACCCTCCGAACATGACGGAATCCAGATGAGGAAACCGGCGGAGTTGGGTCGCGAGCCGGTCAAAGAGCGCGCAGTCCATGTCGCCGAGCGGCTCCTTCCAGCTGTTTCGAATACACATGCGGCAAGCCAGGTTGCAGCGCGCCGTCGGCTCGATATACACTCGCGCCAGGCTGTGGATGTTGGGCCGAATTTCTATTCGTCCGGCATTGGCAACCATCTCTAACTCAGCTCCAGGTTCGAGGCCGAGCTTCCCGACCAGTGCCGGAGGCACGGACAAGCGGCCGTCCTCGTTGACCTTGACAGGGAAAATCTTTTCGCAAGGCTCGACTGCATCATTGTGCGATGGTCCCACTTCCATTTCTCCATTCTCGAGGGAGATCCGCCCACCTTCGCCCATTAGACGCTCGCTTCCTGCAGCCACTGTGGCAGCTCCTTTTCTGATGGCACCCTGCCGGCGCATCGAATCTTGCCGTTGATTACCAGGCCTGGCGTGGCGATGATTCCATAGGCCTTGATTTCTCTTGAGTCCCTCACGTGCTCGCGCATGTCGACACTGAAACCAGGTTCTCTAAGGCGCGGATCGGCGCGGCAGATAAATGCCCGCAAAAACCACAAGAAGGCCGGTTATTTCCTCATGGATGTCCTCAGCGCTCAGTTCGAATCGCTTGCGAACAGTCTACTGCTGTGCAGCCATCGCGTTGGCCAGCCACGTCGTGACCTCGGCGGCCGTGGGGATGCGCCCCGCACAGACGACCTTCTCATTAATCACGAGGCCCGGCGTGGCCAGAATGTTGTATTTGCGAATCTGCGCGAAGTCCGTGACCTTCACGATCTCGGCCTCCGCGCCCAGGTTATTGACTGCCTGACGAGCGACATCCGCGACCTTGACACAGTTGCTGCATCCCGGACCCAGTACTCTGATCGAAATCATGGCATTCTCCGATAAAAACTAGTTCTTGAGTTTCGCATATAAGGCCTCAAGTTTTGCGTGATAGGCGGCCTTGATTTTTTCTTCCTCGTCGCCCAGCGGTTTCACCGGGACCAGATCCATCACCTCTTCAGCCGCCACGCCTGATCCGAAAAGGCTTTTCCCGGTTCCGGCAACCATTTCAGAGATGCCGGTTTCCGCCTCCCGGCGGGACAGCCCGAAGGATTCGGCGATTTTCTGCAGCTCGTGCAACTGGAACCACAAATATGTGGGGCCCATAGCGGTGACTATGGCATAGGCTTCCAGCTTGGCTTCGTCCACTTCCGGGCACTTGCCCAGGGCACCCACTAAAGCGGACATCTCCACTTTTTCCGCCTCGCTCAATGCGCGGGAAAAAGTGAGGGGATTGAAGCCGGCTCCGATAATGGAAGGAGCATTGGGGATAAGTCGAACGATGCGATCAAAACCGTCCAGCGCACCGGCAAGTTTTGCGATCGACAGCTTTGGAGCCAATGAGATCAGGATTGCATTTGGTTTCAGACAACCCTTTATTTCGCCCAGGCAGCCTGGCAAAGCCGGAGGGTGCAGTCCCGCAAAGACCAGTTCTTGCGACGCTGGCGGCCGGTTATCGTTGTGAACAGTCTGGATCTCCGGATACCTGGCCCGGAGCCGGTTCAAGGCATCCAGGCTGACATCGCTGACAACCACCTTTGCCGGCATCTGCCCGGCCTTTTTCAATCCGCCCAGGATGATGTGCGCTACCCTCCCTCCTCCGATAAAACCCACGGTTTTCCCTGTCATGGATTCCTCCTTTCTGGAGGATCAGATATTATAGTGACGCTATTCCCCGGATAGATGTGTCGCCCCTTCAGGGCTCCTTCTTCACCTGATAAACGTGGACTTGGACCTAAACCTGGACGTAGACGTGGACCTTTTGAGCGGAGACAAACTCTTGCACGCCCAACCTTTATCAGGCTACGGGTCGCTTCTTATCGCTTGCTGCGCAGCAGAGCGTCAAGGTCCACGTCCAAGTCCAAGTCCAAGCCCAGGTCGGGAAAGTGGGTTAAGTTAGCGCTTAAGGGCTCACGCCCGGGGCTATTCTCTTTCCGCCTAAACTTCGGGGCTGGGAATTTTATTTCTGTCACTATGTTTCATGATTCTCAATAGGTAGTGCGATGGTTTCTCCTGCCGAATTCAACGGGCGCATCGATTTAACAAATGATCTCGATTTCGGGTTCGATGATGATCTCCGACTTGAGTGAGTTCGCCACCAGGCTGTATTTCACCGCGCTTTCCAGGGCTCTCTGAACATGCTTGAGTGTGGCTTCCCGTGCCTGGCGACCCGCGCGCACAACGATCCGGGGACGCAGCGCGACGCGCGTGAAGATCTCCGTACGGTCGAGCTCGGTCAACTTGGTGCCCTCTGCGCCACATTCGTAGGACACGAGGTCCAGCTTGAAGCGTTCCGCTGCCCAGATGAACATCATCATGACGCAGGTGTTGGCAGCCGCCACGAAGGCGTCTTCGGGAGTGAGAACCCCGGCGTGGCCATGCGCATCAGGCGGGGCGGAGAAGTCCATCTCGGGTCCGTTCCCCATCCGGATATGGCCCCAATGTTCTCCCTTCCATTGGACCGTCGTGTAATAAGAGGCCGTGCGAGACATCAACTGCCCTCCGCGCAGTACGATGCGTATTCGCGGCCGAGCACCAGCTTCCAGGAGGCATCTTCGCCCTCGGGGATCTGATTATAAAGACGCACAGTCTCGAGCATCTCCGCCGCCGTTTCATCGATTGCAGGCTTTCCAGCCTCGCGGAACATTTCGAGAATCAGCGGCAACGCGAGGATCTCAACTTTTCGCCCATTAATATCGAGGACTTTGACAGGAATCCCCGAGGCGCAGGAGCAGGTTGCAGCGCCAGGCACTTCTTCCTTAACTGCAGGACCGTCCACTGTGAATGCGCCTTGGCTCCTATCACTGCGGGTACCGAGCAGCCGGTCAACCTGCCGTGCAATCTCCGCTGCGACTGCGTTCACTGCGGCCATGCCTGCCTCGTTCAGATGCCGCGCCGTTCCGAGTTCTCCTGCACCGGCAGGACAGAGTTCGCTTACTACGATGCTTGAGGCCGGTTTCGAACTGTACATTTCCGTGCCCCGGGCGGCACAGCGCTTATCACAGCCGTCGATCGCAATCGTCGGGTAGAAGCGTGCAAAGGCACGATCCCCTTCTCCCCCGGCAAGGAAGAGCGGGAGACAGATCGTGACTGTCTCGTCCGACCGCAAGGTCTCCAGGACCTGGAGCGTGGCGAGCCGGGTGACCGTCCCCTCGGCCATTTCTTCGCCTGAACACGATACAAGGCCGATCTTTCGCTTCGGCAATTCAGGCATTGGCCTCCTCCGCTGCGATTCCATCCACCAGACCGGACACCTCATCTGCGAGGGCCTTCGCGAGTTGCTGCCCGGCCGCATTGAGTTTCGCGATTCCGGCCGACTTCAAATCGCGGTGCCTGCGATAGACATCGAGCACCTGGAGGGCATGTACCACGGTTCCGCCCGACTCGGCAACCACCCTGGCGGCACACGCAAGCTTGCAGCCGTCGATGGCGATGGCCGGGGATCCGGCCAGCGTCTGTTGCACTTCTTCGACTCCAAGAACGACGAGCGCAAGCGGCACAAGCCGGGTGCTTTTCGGACGGAGATCCTCGGTGACTATGTACGCGCCCTCGCGCGCGACGCTACCGTAGGTCTTGCCGATGCCGCTGCAGGGTACGATCAGCGCCTTGCGCGTCATTTCTTCAACTCCACCTCAGCCTGTTCCTTCACGCATTTGAGGTAACGCGGCGCGTCAAGCAGTCCAGCTTTGTCCTTCTCCCAGTCCCGGAGTTTTATGACCACCATCCACCCTCTGCCGTAGGGATCCTGATTGATGGCTTCCGGAAACTCCTGCAACTGCGGATTAGCCTCCAAGATTCTCCCCTTCACGGGAGACGCCAGACTCACATTCACTTTGACCGTTTCGATGCTTCCGAACTCGTCCCCGACTTGGAGTTCGGTGCCGGCAGCCGCGACCTTGGCGAAGGCGATATCGCCGTTCACCTGCTGGACAAAATCGGACAGCCCCAGGCGCGCGCGTGATTCTTCCACGGCTACCCAGATTCCCGCTTCACTGAAGAGGAGCGTTTCGGGAACCCGGAAGATAAACTTGTCGACCGTTACTTCAAGCATGCTCGACACCTGTGTCTTGGGCCCGACCCAAATCTCAAGCCAGGTTTCCCTCCAATTGCGCTCCGGGAGCAGAATCCTCGCTGTCAGCTGTCTCCAGCCGACAAGTGCCGGCAGCAACGGCCCCACGGAACCGCACAATATCGGCCCGCATCACGGCATCTTCCGGGCAGCAGCGGTCCAGAAGTTGGTGCAGTGCCTCAATTTGAGTCGTTATCCCGGGAACGAGGGAATAAACGATCCGCATTCCCTTGCGCACATCGCCGACTAATCCCGCATGCCTCAAGGCTGCCAGGTGGCGTGAAACAGTGGGCTGTGGAATCCCCAGCACCTTCTGCAGATCGCACACGCAGATGCTGCCAAGGCGAAGCAGATTCAGCAGGCGCAGGCGGGTAGGATCGGCCGCAGCTTTAAGCACTTTGTCCAATCTAGCAGGAAGCATGAAGTCCTCCAATCATTCGCCTAGAAGGATAGGCAAATAGGTGGCCAGACTTTTGCAACTCACCAGACCGAGCCGCAAGTAATTACATATCTATGAGATGCGACTTTGTGATCCTCAGTACGCCCGGGTTCTCTTTAGGTGAATACCACGCCATTTGACCACCTGGCGGGTAAGTGTCCCCATCAGGGATTCTTGAAATCATTGCCTTAGGACGAAGCAAAGGCCGGCGAGGTCGACGAACGTTGACAAGCCAGGTATTTTGTAGGAGCGCCGTCCGGCGGCCTGCGCCCGCTTGATCGTACCGATCAGGAAATCGCGGGTGCGCAGCGGCTATATCAGAACCGGCCACGATTCATGCCGTGGATGATTGAAAAATTCGCTATTTCTATTATATTAGAAATGTCGTAGAATCCGATCGCATTCATTTCTGCATTTCGCAAGCAGTAGTCCTGTGGGATCCGGTTGCTGCGGATAAGCAGCGAAAAATGGCCTCAACGAAGCCTTTTTTAGAGATATGCAAATTATGAAAGCCGAAGACGCTGATGTGGCTCACTATGCCCAGGTGTTGTCCGCCATGGGAACGGAGCCGCGGCTCCGGATCATGAGGCTTCTCCTATCGGCATACCCCCACGGTATGATCGTGATGGACATCCAGGCCAGGCTTGGAATTCCAGGTTCCACACTTTCTCACCACCTCGAAAAACTCAAAAGTGTGGGCCTGGCCAGGGTTCACAGAGAACACACTTGCCTCTGGTATTCTGCAAATACTGAAATCCTGCAGGATCTGTTGGCGTTTCTGTTCGAGGAGTGCTGTTCCAGGAGCGGTGCCGTTAAGGCGGAGAAGATATTTCTGAAGTGCAAATAGAATGTTTGATGTGCGGCGAAGAGTGATCTCGAGTCATATCAAGATCCTGCGGTGTTCAGACCGCTATTCATGGTTTTCCGGTTCCAGCCGTTGTTTACAAGGCACCCCTGGTGAGACCTGAGATGGAGAAAAGTCAAATATGAGTCAAGCAGCCGAAGAGGTTAGTCCAAAGCGGCTTAACGTTTTCGAGAGGTATCTGAGTCTATGGGTCGGCGCGTGCATGATCGTGGGCGTCATCCTCGGCAAGCTCATGCCGGATTCCATTGATGCTTTGAGACGGATGGAATTCGGCCAGGGAAGCCAGATAAACATTCCGATCGCGGTGCTGATCTGGCTCATGATCATACCCATGATGATGAAGGTCGACTTTGCCGCCATCCGCAATGTCGGCAAACGACCCCGAGGGCTTTTCGTGACCTTGTTTGTCAACTGGTTGGTAAAGCCCTTTTCCATGGCACTTGTTGCGTGGCTGTTTTTTCGCTTTATCTTTTCATTGTGGATTTCCCCGGCGGAGGCAGATCAATACATCGCCGGCTGCATCATTCTGGCGGCCGCACCCTGCACAGCAATGGTGTTTGTCTGGAGCTACCTCACGGACGGAGATCCCGCCTACACGTTAGTTCAGGTGTCGGTAAATGACCTGATCATGCTGGTTCTGTTCGCGCCGATCGTTCGATTTCTGGTCAGCGGCGCTTCCTCGCTTGATGTACCGTTCCGGGTCCTCCTCTACGCTGTCGCAATTTTTATCGTAATCCCCCTGGCCGTCGGTGTCATCTTGCGGCACTGGTTCATTCGCAGAAAAGGCGCCGAATGGTTCGAGAAAATCCTGCTGCCGCGGTTTGCGCCCGTCAGTATGACGGCGCTGCTGGCGACACTTGTGTTGATATTCGGATTCCAGGCCGACAACATTACCCAGAAATACCTGCATGTCCTCCTGATTGCGGTGCCGATTCTCATACAGGTTTATTTCAATGCTTCGCTGACATACGGACTGATGCGCCTTTTCAGGGTTTCTTACTCGGTGGCCGCTCCAGGCGCGCTGATCGGGGCGAGCAACTTTTTCGAACTGGCGGTCGCAACCGCCATTGCCCTCTTCGGGCCCGGCTCGGGAGCGGCTCTCGCGACAGTCGTCGGAGTCCTCATCGAGGTGCCGGTCATGCTGTCCGTCTGCTCTGTCTGCAATCGGACTCGCCACTGGTTTAGAGCGGCTCAGCCGGCGAGCTAGCGGGATTTGCGGTATCGGCGCACCTCGTGCTTGAGATTGAGGAAAATCAGCAATCCCCTGTCAGCGCTTCGGGCAGTTTTTCCACAAATGCGCGAATCTCGTCTCGCACGCGGCGGTAGTGACTGAGGGCCTCCTCTTCTGTCCCGGCGTTCTTCGCCAGCCTGGGAGGATCGGCGAAGCCGGCATGAAAGCGCCTGGCTTTTCCGGGAAATACCGGGCAAGGCTCGTTCGCGTCGTCACAAACGGTCACGACATAATCGAATGGGATATCGATCAGCTCAGCCAGGAGTTTGGAGCGATGGCCTGATATGTCCACGCCGGCTTCGGCCATAACCTTTACGGCGCTGGGATTCAATCCCTGGGCCACTATTCCCGCAGAATAAGGCTCAATCACGTCGCCCTTGAGCCGGCGTGCCCAGCCTTCCGCCATTTGGCTCCTGCATGAGTTGCCGGTGCAGAGAAACAGGACCGTGATTTTTCCAGCTGTCGCCTGCATGGATCCTCCGGGTCTTCCCTCAAGCGTCTTTAAGGCATCCTGCCCTGAAATGCGGGGTAGGTCGGGCCCTCTCTCTCAAGAGCCTGGAGTCACCTGATAAAGGTTTATGAGGTTGCCGCCGGTGTCCTCAAATAGAACCGTCTTCTTCACAAAGCCCAAGACGTCCGTGTAGAACTTGAGGGCCTTGTCTTGGTCATCCACCATCACACTACTCAATTTGATTTTCATAAACTCCTCGGTTTTGTTATCCGCCTGAGTGACAGAAAGATCTCCGATTTGTAACCGGGCGCTGATCTTCATGGCAGACCTCCCTACTTCGGGCGCCCCTGCAACGCGATCAGGGCAGCAAGAGCAGCGTCCTTCTGGTCTTTCCCCCAAGGAGGGCCGACGACCTTCCCGAGCGTCGTAACCTTTCTCATCAGGCCGCTCGCCGGGCTCCCGAGCGCCTTCTCGGCGTGCTTCGTCAGCAGCTTCTCCGGGATCTCGATCAGCCTCAGTCCGCATGCTTTCGTGGCGCGGACCAGAGCGTCCCGGAATAGTACTCCCTCGGCCTTGTGCATACGGAAGTGCACTGCGAGGATCTCCTCGATACTCCAATCGGGCATGGGATTGGCGACAAGCACCACTTGCTCAATATATGCCAACATCAATGGGGGACTCCAAACCGATCGTCTGAAGGCGCTCGGCATAGGTCGCCAAAGCCTGTCTTCGCTGTTCGTCAGTCGAGCGAACGGGCCCGTAGACGATCTGTGGCGCCAGTACGTCGAAACCGACGAACTGCAAAATGCCTCGGTGAATCGGACGTAATATTCCAGCGATGTCTCCGTTGAATGCGCCTTTGCGATAAGCGTCTTCCGGTCCACCTGTGGTCAGGGACAGTAGCGCCCGCTTTCCGCCAAAAACGCCGGACTGGTAAATCCGACCACCACCATAAGTGCGTCCCATTGCAAGAACACGATCAACCCACCCTTTGAGAACTGCCGGCAATGCGAACCACCAAAGCGGGAACTGCCAGATCATCAGCTCACACCACTCGATCTTCCGAATCTCGGACTCAATCTCCTCCGAAAACCCGTTCGTTTCAGTGGCGTACCTTTCTTCGATCTGCAGTCTGAGGTAGTTCGGGTCCTTGACCGTGGTGAAGTTCTTCCGACTGGAAACTGGATCGAAGCGCATCTTATGCAGGTCGGAAGTTCGAACCTCATGTCCCGCAGCCGTCAATGTCTCACAAGCCGTGTGGAACATTGCAGCGTTAAAGCTCTGCGGCTCTGGATGCCAATAGACGACGAATACTCTCACGGAGGAGCTCCTTGGTGCCTGCGACGCCCAACCCAAAGTATACAGGAGTTGCTGACTAATCGGCCGGTCGGTGGCGGCGTATCCGGAACTTCCGCGCGCCTCACCGCATTTATCTTGCTGAAAAACCTCAGTCTCAATGAGGCTGCGCAAGAAGCTCGTCTGGCCGCCACGGCAGCGGGCCCAAAAGCCCTGTGTGTCAAAACTCCGCACGCATGCGATCTCAAGGGAAGGGCATCGTGTCATTCCGTCAAAGAGGCGTTGATCGAATCCGCACAATCTCCTATCTTTAGAGGTGTGAACCACGGGAAAAAGGCCATGCGTTTGCTTCTCTTCAGTGGAAAAGGGGGCGTGGGCAAGAGCAGCCTTGCCGCGGCCACGGGCATCCGTCTCGCTCAGCTGGGTTATCGGACGCTCGTTATGAGCGTCGATCCTGCTCACAGCCTCGCCGACGCCTTTGATCTTCCGATCGCCTTGTTTCACGGCCAGACAGCCGACCCTTACTTGATCGATGATAGGCTGTGGATCCATGAAGTCAACATCCAGAGGGAGATCAGGAGGTACTGGCGGGAGATTTCGGCTTACGTCGTGTCGGTCCTGAGAACCACCGGCATCGAGGAAGTGGAGGCCGAGGAACTCGCCATCCTCCCTGGCATGGAAGAACTCACCGCAATGATGTATGTAAATCAGTACCGGCGCGAGCAAAGCTACGACGTAGTGATTCTCGACTGCGCGCCGACGGCAGAGTCGATGCGTTTCGTCAGCATGCCCACGACGCTGGACTGGTACATGAAACACATCTTCCCGTTCCAGCGCAGTCTTCTCAAAGCCGTCAGACCAATTGCCAATCGTGTCGCACCGATCGAGCTCCCGCCGGACAACTATTTTGTCAATATCCAGAAGCTGTTCGAACGTCTCGAAGGAGTGGACCTGCTGCTGGAGGATCCCGAAATCACAAGCGTTCGCCTTGTCACTAATCCGGAAAAGATGGTCTTGCGGGAGACGCAACGCGCTTTTGTCTACTTCTCCCTTCACGGCTTGACGGTGGACACCGTGATCGTGAACCGCGTGCTGCCGGATGAAGTCCGCGACGTCTTCTTTTCCGAATGGCACAGCTCCCAGGACCGAATCCTGGCTGAGATTCACGAGTATTTCGCGCCGGTCCCGATAAAGCAGGCGCCCATCTTTCCCTACGAGGTACTCGGCCACCGGCGATTGGAGGAGCTGGCGGAAGCGATATATTCGACGGGTGAGGATCCGGCAGCCGTTACCTGCACCAGCAGGCCTTACCACTTCCTGAAGCACGACGGCTGGTATGAGGTGCAGCTGCAGCTTCCGTTTGCCACCAAGGCAGAAGTCGGGCTCTTCAAGAAGGGCGACGAACTGGTGGTCGAGGTGGGCAGCATACGAAGACATGTCGGCCTGCCGACCTCAATGGCCGGGCTGGCACCGGCCCGGGCCCGGTTGGAGAACAGGCGTCTGACCATCGAGTTGAGAGAGCCTGCACATTGAATGCCAATGTCGAAGACTTAGGAGGCATGTAATTATGGAAACTGAGAACACAGGCCAGGCACAAACCCAGGCTCCGCATGCGGAACACTGCATTTGCGAGAGCATAGCAGCCCACCTCATCGACGCCTTCGGGCTGAAGTCCGCGCCGGCGCGCCAGCACTTGCGCAACGCACGGATTGAAATGCTCAAGGCGATGCGCTCACTCATCGACGAGCGAATCGATCATCTGTCGCGCGAGCGGCAGAAAGGCACCAAGGTTGCGGTCGACTAGGGAGCGTGCTTTTGGAACCTGTTCTGAGCCCAGACCGTGAAAGGCCGACCCTGGCGTCGCATGAAACGACGACTCGAGTCAGTCAACGCGCTGGTTTGCACCTGAGGCATCTGCGCTCTCTGGGGATCTTGGGGTCAGGGGCGACTGGTACTTAAATAAGGGTGATTGGAATCGTCTTGAGCGTACCAGGAGCAAGGGCTTAAGTCCCGAAAGGGGCGTCCGCAGTCCGCAGCCCAGGGCGTGAGCCCTGGGAATGGATGGCCATTAACAAAGAGAGCCCTGTAAGGGCGATGCAAGGTCCTTGTATTCGGGGCATTGCAGGCGTTCCTGCATCGCCCCTGCAGGCATGCGCGTCAAGTTAAGGAGAGCCAGCTGTTTTCCGCAGGATCGCTTCCATTGCGGAGACAAAGTTGGGGCGATTCCGTTTGTCATAGGTGCAGTATCGCTGTACGGCTCTGCATAACTTTGGCGATGCGACCT
>JAIQGI010000104.1 GCA_020072565.1 Terriglobia bacterium | reverse complement strand
AACTCACAGTCCACACCGCGAGTGACGCAAAATTACATTCTGCAATCTGACATGTTCGACTGACTGGCGGATCGCTGCATAAGGCAGCTCCAGGGCGACAATATGCCTTCAAACCGCAATTCTCGGACGGACTCCTAGGAATAATCTGTTATCTATCAGTGATTTGTTTCGGAACGCCGGTGTATCTTTAAGAGGAATTATTCAGGAAATTGAATATTCGTGATACAATTAGGAGAATGTATTCAAATTATACAAGTGTATCCGTGCATCATTCCGCGTATATATGAGGCGTGAAATATATTCATGAGCTATATGTCGAGGGAATATCCGGTCTATATATAGGGGAAAACCCTATGCATCTCCTGGCGTTTTCCCCAGTATAGTAATATATTTTACTCTCAATATCAATATATCTATCACGGTCGACTTTACTGAGTCTTGTTGCCAATGGGGCATATGCATTCCGCTCTGCAGCACTCGAATAACCGAGCAGGAATGCAGCGGCGGTCCGGAGGGAGCAGATGCGATCGTCCATGCGCCGCGGGAGTTTCTCAGGGGCGATCGGGATCTTTCGGGAGATCGAGCCGGTGCTCAGGAGCTGCCGGCGAGTGGATTCCCGGCAGAGGCGCGTGCCTCTTCTGCCGGAGTTGAGCACGGGAGGGCCGGCTTTTTTGCGTCCCGGTGGGAAAACGGTTAAACTAAGCATGTTATGAGTGCCGGTAATGACGTGAAAATGCTTACCATGAAGGCGACGCGTGGCTTGCCCTGGCTCTTGTGCGGGCTCTGGATGCTCAGCCTCAACGGATTGCCGCGCCAGCAGACGGAGCGAATCCGCGTTCAGACGACGCTGGTCAACGTGCCGGTGATGGTGAGCGACCGCTTGGGTGCAACGGTGTCGGGGCTGGGAGCGGACGACTTTGTTTTATACGACGATGGAATCCGTCAGCCGCTCGCCTTTTTCGTGGCCGCGGCGGCGCCGATCCAGATGGCGCTGGTGATCGACACCAGCAAGAGCACAACGACTGTGCTGGACGGTATTCGCAAAGCGGCTGTCGGTTTCGTTGCGCAGCTGCGGCCGGAAGACCAGGCGATGGTTGTCAGCTTTGATTCCGAGGTGCACATATTATGCCGCCTGGGCGCGGACGAGGTGGAGCTGCGGCGTGCAGTTCGCAGCGCTGAAGTGGGTGAATATGTGGGCACCAAAATGTGCGATGCCGTCGCGCTGGTTGCAAACAAATATCTGCGCGGCAGCCAGGGCCGTAAGGCGATCGTCCTGCTTACGGACGGTCAGGATTACGGCAGTGACATTGCGCAGGACGACATGATCCGTGCGGTGCTCGACGCGGGCGTGGTGGTCTATCCCGTGTTTTACGCCGTAAGCAGGCGTGAGCTGGTAAAGAAGCTTTTCGGAGTCACGTTGCCCAAGGGGCCGGCCGGGGGGGCGGGATGGGAGGAGGACGAAAGAGCGGCTGCGGCGCTGCTGCGTCGCACTGCCGAAGAATCCGGCGGAGTCTTTTATCGCAGCGAGTCGGCCGATTTCAGGAGGACCTTCGCAAAGGTGGCGGAGGAATTGCGCCACCAATATCTTCTCGCCTTTTATCCCGATCCGTCGCGCGCCGACGATGCGCCCCACACGCTCACGGTCGCCGTATCACTTCCCGATCTGGTGGTGCGGGCTCGCCGCAGCTATCGGGTCGCATCGGGGATCCGCTAGCCAGGATATGTCCGGGCACTCGCAGTTTCCTCTGTATTGATGGCATCTTTGGCTGTCACGTGCGCACTTCCTCCCTTCAACAATTCGATCAGGCTCTCACGCAACCGGGCGTCGTCCATAAACCAGCCCCACGGTTCTGCATTTCGATCGACGGGTTCATCCTGCAACAAGTGCAACCGGCGTAGTGCTCGTGAGCCGCAGGCAAGAGGATGCCCCGACGATGCGCCGGGGAAGAGAAAAAACATCGGCTGATGAAACGACACGGAAGAGCCGGTGGCGGCTGAAATAGAGGAGGAGAAGTTGGCGGGGATGCCGGGCGGCATCCCCGCTCGACTGGTCGTTATTTCCCTGCCTTGGTGATGCTCTCGACCGCAATAGACTTTCCGTCCTTGCTGGCTGTGCCCTTGAGGACCACCTTCTCGCCGGCGAATTTCTTGGCCTCGTCCTGTTTGTCCAGGGTATAAAGCTTGCCACCCGACAAATATACCGCCGCTTCGCCGTTCTTAATGCACGTCTTGGCGCAATCGGCGTGGGCAGCACTATCGCCTTTGAGTCCGCATTTGGCATCTGAGATATAGCCCGTCCACTGCGCGGCGTAAAGGGCCATTGCCGACATCACAAACACAATCAAAAACAATCCTACGGTTTTCTTCATCGCTGCGATACCTCCGCTTCTCAATTTGCGATCACGCAACCATGGAATTCTACCAGCCACAGCACGAGTGTTCCAGAGGCTGCCCTATTCTGTCTGCTTTAGCATTTTCGAAGCGATTGTTCATGCGCCGGGGCGCACCCTGTGACCCATGAAAAACTCATGTTATCCGGTTGGTAAACGTCGGTATCGGGATCGCCATCGAGGTCGCTATCGGCTTTTGTCGGCTAAGAGTTCCGATTGCGATGGCGATTGCGATCCCGATACCGATTTGTCTATTTTCGAAGCAGTAAGAACAACCATCAGGAGAAAGAGTGTATCCCTTGGTTGGAAATGGAGGAGAGCGTACCCTGTCATCAACACGTTGACAAAGCGTGGGCGGAAATGGATGCTGTTACCCGGCTTCGGTCTGGCTATAGGTTTGCCGCGTGCGATGGACCTCGCGCGCCGTATGAAGAATCCGGATCTGGTCTCCGGCGTCGGGCCGCACGATCCATCGGCTTCTGTGGCCGTCCCTTTTTGCTTTCGCTGGCTGCCATCATCGCAGCCTGGGATTCAGCGCGCCGCGCGACCGCCGGTTCGCATCCGGCGCATTCCGGCGGGCTCGGCCCGCAAGCGGGGTCAACCCGGTGAGCGGTGACGACCGCCCACGCCGACCCGCGGGTAATCGAATTCCCTGGTTTACTGAGGAGGTTGACATGAAGAGTCGGATGGCGATCGGTATAGTTTTTTCCCTGGTGTTTGCCGGCAGCTTGACCTCGTTCGCGGGCGGGCCGCTTCTGTTCGACAAGACGGAGTACGCTGCCCGTCGGGCCAGGTTGATGGAGAAGATCCCCGATGGGGTGGCGATACTGCTCGGCGCGACGCCCGCCACCGGCTACGGTGAATTCGTCCAGAATAACGACATGATGTACTTCTCGGGAGTGGAGATACCCAACGCAGCACTCATCATCGACGGGCGGTCGAAGACGAGCACGCTCTTCTTCACCATCACCGACGGCGGCGCCCGCAACGAGGGGATCAGCCTGGACCTCGTCCACAACGCCGCGGCCGTCACCGGCATCGAGCGCGTGTCCCCCATCGACCAGTTCACGCCGGTCCTGTCCCGAGTGGCCTCTTCCGGCGCGGTCCTCTACACCTCGTTCAAGCCGGAGGAACTGGCCCGCGAATGCTCGGCCGAAAAATTCGGCATCGTGCAGAACGCCATGACCCTCAGCCTATGGGACGGCCGCCTCACGCGTGAACTGCAGTTCGTCATGAACCTGCGTGAGAAATTCCCCCAGGCTGTGGTAAAGGATGCCGCGCCCTTCATCTGGGAGTTGCGCTCGATCAAGTCGGCAGCCGAAATCGACCAGCTGCGCAAAGTCGGCCGCCTCGGCGTGGAGGCCCACAAGGCGATGATGCGGGCCACGCGGGTCGGGGCTCCGGAATTCGAGATGTCGGCCGCCTTCGAGTACGCCGCCAAGAAGGCCGGCGCGCGCGATCTCGCCTATAACGTCATCATCAGTTCGGCCGAGAACCACCCGTATCTCCACTACTATCGCCATGATCGCATCCTCAAGAGCGGCGACTTCATCGTCGTCGATGCCGGACCAACCCTCGACTACTACGTCACTGACATTTCCGCCTCCTACCCGGCCGACGGGAAGTTCACGCCGCGCCAGCGCGAGATCTACGAGGCCGCGCTGGCGATCCAGGAAGCCTGCAAGCAGGTCTACCGGCCCGGCATCGAGTCCAGGGACGTCCAGCCCCTTGTCCTCGAGATCCTGAAGAAGAAGGGCTTTGACATTGGGAAGGACCTGTTCAAGATCCGGACGATGCAGACGGGCATCAGCCACAATGTCGGCATGGCGGTCCACGATGTCAGCGCCGGGCCGCGCGGTGCGCTCCGGCCGGGGATGGTGTTCGCCTGCGATATCTATGCCGTCTTCCCCGGGGAGGATCTGGGCGTGCGGGTCGAGGATACGATCGTCATAACCGAGACAGGCTGCGAGAACCTTACGCCGGGCGTGCCCCGGACAGTCGCCGAGATTGAAGCATTTATGAAGAAATAGCCGTCGAAGTCTCTCGCTGCAGTGCGGATGGACGATCCGCCTTCAACATAAGCTTGGTTTTTCAGACTGTTACTATGTCCCGGGATCAAAGCGGCGCGGGGGCACGGGCGCGGCGAGCTTTTCAATCAGCTCGCGGAGCTCGAAAATCATACGGGTGGTTCCGTTGTGCCGGCGGCGCTTGAGGCGAGACAGCAGCCTACCGTCGGGCAGCAGGGACAGCCGCTCGGTGGCCATTGGAGGGCGGCTTTGCCTCGAGCGCCTGCCATGCCGGGGGATTCACCCCAAGCAGGTGGCGCACAAAAAAGTCGAAGCGCTTGTGCTCACCGTACGGCCCGGTCTCGCCGGAGCGCCCCGCGCCGTGCTCGCCGCCGGGAACCACAAGCAGGTCGAAATCCTTGTTGTGCTTGATCAGCTGGTTGACAACCTGCATGGTCGAAGACGGGTCCACGTTGGTGTCCAATTCGCCAACCACGAGCAAAAGCTTGCCCTGTAGCCGATACGCGTTGTCGACGTTGGACGACGCCGAGTACTGTGGACCGATAGGCCAGCCCATCCACTGCTCATTCCACCAGATCTTGTCCATGCGATTGTCGTGGCAGCCGGCGTACGAGACTGCCACTTTGTAGAATTCGGGATGAAACAGCAGACCGCCCAGCGCGTTCTGGCCACCCGCCGAGCCGCCATAGATGCCTACGCG
This sequence comes from Terriglobia bacterium, assembly GCA_020072565.1. Lineage (NCBI taxonomy): Bacteria > Pseudomonadati > Acidobacteriota > Terriglobia > Terriglobia bacterium. The sequence continues at coordinate 3,827 of JAIQGI010000104.1, read as the reverse complement.
GGTGATGTCATAGTACGGGTACTTCGCTGCCACCGCTTTGTGCCAGAGGATTCGATCCGGGAAACCGGCATCGCCGATGTTCTTCCAGGCCACATCGTGAAATGCCTTCGAGCGGTTGGATGTGCCCATGCCGTCGATCTGGACAACGATGAAGCCGATGTCGGCCTGCGCCTGCATCGCGTTGAAGGCTTGAAACGACTTCGGCACAAACGAGGAGTGCGGCCCGGCGTAGATGCTCTCGATGACCGGGTACTTCCTGGACGGGTCGAAGTTCGTCGGCCGGAAGATCACCCCCCAGATGTCGGTCTTGCCGTCGCGGCCGGGCGCGACGAACGATTCCGGAGCTTTCCAACCCGCCTTGGTGAGCGCGCTGAGGTCTCCGCGCTCCACATCCAGGAGTTTCCTGCCGTCGGACACCTGCCGGAGTTCCATGACCGGCGCCAGCTCCACGCGCGAGTATGTGTCTACGTAATACTTCATATCCGGAGAAAAACTGGCGACATGATTGGCGTCCGCTTCGGTCAAGGCGGTCAGCCCCGTGCCGTCGAAGTTGATGCGGTAGTAGTGTACGAAGTAGGGGTCCTTGCCCGGGTACATTCCGCTCGCGCTGAACCAGAGCTGGCGTGATTCTTCGCCGGTCTTGACGACGCTGCGGACCACCCAAGGGCCTTTCGTGATTTGGGTGGCGCTGCCGGAAGCGCCGTTATAGAGATAGAGGTGATTCCAGCCGTCGCGCTCCGACATCCAGATGACCTCTTTCCCATCCTGAACATCATAACGATATTTCTTGCTCGAATAGCAGAAGAACGTCTTCGGCTGTTCGGTGATGACCGCTCGAGCCTTGCCGCTGGCGGCGTCGATCTCAATGATGCGAAACAACTCGTGCCCGCGTTGATTGTACTCGAACGTCACCGCCGAGCTGTCCTTGCGCCAGACCAGGGGCGACATGTCGTATGCATTGGGGAACAGCGACCGGTCGACGACGCGCTGCTGCCGGGTCTCGATGTGGAAGATTGCCGGTTGCTCCACATCGAGCACATCGCCCGGCTTGGCGTACACGAGCGTCGAGTGCTTTGGCTGCAGCTGGTCCTCCGGCGACGACGCGACGTAGTGCACCTCGCGCCGGTAGCCGGGGGTTACGCGGTAAGCCGCGAGTTTCCTGGAGTCCGGCGCCCACTGGATCGACCGCAGGTCGTAGTAACTGCCTTCGGAACCGTCGTAGCTGAGAATCGTGAGCGACTGCGAGCCCACGGCCCGGATGGCAACATTGTAGTTCTGAATCAGCGCTTCCCATTTGCCGTCGGGTGAGAGCCTGCGGGGTTCCTGGGACTGCGCGCCACCGGCGCCGCCGCCTCGTCCGCCACGGCCGCCGCCCGTCCCGATCTCGGGGCGCCGGCAGACGTAGTCGGCCAGCGTGCAGCGCCACTGCGCGCCGTCGATGGCCATTTGAATCGCCCGCTGGTTGTCGACAAAGCTGAACGTGCTGAACGGCAACGTGAGGCCGGTATAAGTGCGGTTCGTCTCCCTGGACAATGCTGCAGCCAACTTCTCATGGTCGAACGCCGGCTGTTTCTGCAGGCTGGCCGCATCGACCACGACAAATTCGCTCCCGCCCGCGACCGACTTCCTGTACCAGAAGCGGCTGGAGTTGTCGATCCAGGTGGCGGGACCGGCTACGTTGATGGCGAGGGCTTCATACCTGGCACGGAGCCCGTTAGCGCGCTGATAATCGGCCACGGCACCTTGGCCGAAGGCAACCGCAGGAATCGCCAGTGCGACAACTGCGAGATGCGTGACGAAGAGACGAAGTTTCATTTCAGAACCCCCTGGTTATGGCGGATGTCGAACAGCCCCCGAGATCCCAAAATCGAGCTGGTTCGGTGTCGGGTGCACATCTGCGCCTTGCCGTGTTCCACGAGCACCCTAGGCACCTGAATGCGGCATCACCCAAAAGCTATTCAACCCAACCGATGTGCGGTAACTCGGGGAAGCGCATGGATTGGGCGGCAACTATGCGGCCACAAGATTAATCAGTGGATGAGGTAAACGCAAGTCGGAACAGAGCTGATACAATCTATCCTCCAGAGGAGGGGGACATTCATGGCTGAAAGTCTGGGTCCATTTCGCGACGTGCCCTATATGGGAGTTATCTTCGTGGTGGCCGAAGCGGCGAAGCTCGGGTACTACGGGGAACATCCCGATTGGTGCAACCTGGGTCAGGGCATGCCGGAGGTCGGCCCGTTGCCGGGAGCTCCGGACCGAGTTGCTAACATTACCATCGCCCCGGAGGATCATGCCTATGGGCCCGTGGCCGGCCTGACGGAGCTGCGCGAGGCCGTTGCTGCCCTCTATAACCGGCAATTCCGCCGCGGCATGAAATCGCAATACACCGCCGGCAATGTGGCCATCACGGCAGGCGGACGCCTCGCCCTGACCCGGGTGGTCTGGGCGCTGGGGGAAATCAGGATCGGCTATTTCACCCCTGACTACACCGCTTACGAAGATCTGCTCGGCGGCATTCCCCGAGTTACCCCGATCCACATACCCTTGCAGATCGAGGATGGATTTGCGATCTCCTCCGAAAGGCTCAAAAGCAACATTCTGCGGCACGGCCTTCAATGCCTCTTGATTTCCAATCCCTGCAATCCCACGGGACGCGTAATTCGGGATGACGAACTGGAAAGCTGGATCCTGCTCGCCCGGCGCCATCGAACCGCACTTGTGCTGGATGAGTTCTACTCGCATTTCGTCTGGAACGGATCCGCTCCCGTGAGTGCAGCAGCCTGTGTCGAGGATGTGGAAAGAGATCCGGTGATGGTGATCGATGGACTCACCAAGAATTATCGTTACCCGGGATGGCGCATCGGCTGGACTCTGGGGCCTTCCGATTGGATTGAGATCCTGACCCGTTCCGGCAGCGCGATTGACGGAGGGGCGCCGCGGTGGCTCCAACGGGTCTCCGTACCCCTTGTGGAGCCCGACCACGCCAGTCGGGAGACGGAGGCGATGCGGGCCGCCTTCAAACCAAAACGCGACTTGATGCTCCGACGCCTCAAAGAAATCGGGGTGCTTTTCCCGCGCGATCCCGAGGGAACGTTCTACTGCTGGGGCTCGGTCGAAAAGCTGCCGCCCCCATTGAATCATGGATTCCGGTTTTTTCGCGAGGCTCTGAAAGAGCGCGTGATCACGGTCCCGGGAGAGTTCTTTGATGTCAATCCGGGAAAGCAAAGAATGGACCCGCCGAGGCTCGGGTCCTACGTAAGATTCAGTTTCGGGGCGCCGATGCCGGTTGTCCGGAGAGGGATGGAACGCCTCCTGAACATGGTGTCCCGCGCGGGATTACATCCGGGGACGCCCAAGGAGACGTCCCCGGATGGGAAAGCAGGCCATTCCCTTTGAGATCCGTCGATTTCAAGGCCGCCGGGGTAGGCAATGTACTGTAAGCGAATCGTTCGCAAGCATGCTGGCAACAGGGGGCGATCCCATAGGCCGGCGGATCACCGAACCAAGCAGCCGGAAGGGCCAGCCAAACCGCGTGTTTCAGGTCATAGGCGCCGTGCCGGCTGTAATCACAGACGTGGAAACGCTCAACCCGCTTGTGATGTATCTGCCAATGGCTCAGAACCCCGCCGGAGCCAGCCGAACCATCGTGCTGCACGCGGCCGGAGACCCGCGCGTCGCAATTCGCGAGGTAATGAGCGCGATCAAACAGCTCGACATGGCGGTAGCGCCACGGCCGATGCTCACGATCGATGAGCGGCTGGGGCAGCAGATGCGTCCACAGCAGTTTGGCGTGTTCGTGCTGGGCGCCCTCGGCACAATCGCAG
>JAIQGI010000103.1 GCA_020072565.1 Terriglobia bacterium | reverse complement strand
GGCGACCAGGTCAGACTGCGTTTCGAGCTCGAAAGCATCACAGAGAATACGACCTTCGTCCATCGCAAGCCTTACGGGGCACAATAACATTTTCATGCACCTGGGTGCACCCCCGGTGCATGGGAGACTGCGTTGATATAATCCGAGATAGGTTTTTGATTGAGTGCCGCGTATCTTCGGGACCGGGAATTTTCATATGTCACTATATTTCATGAGTTTCAATAGGTATGCGGGCAGGGTATGAGGGGGCCGCTACTCGGCTCTCAGGGCCGAGGTGGGATCGACTCTGATCGCTCTGCGGGCGGGCAGATAGCAGGCGGCCAGCGCGACCAGCGCCATCACCAGACAGACAATCGCGTAGGTGGTGACATTCTCCGGGCTCACGCCAAAGAACAGGCCGGCGAGCCACTGGCTCAATACCGCCGCCAGCGCAATCCCGGCCAGCAGTCCGAGTGCCGCCAACCTGAGCCCATCCAGCAGGATCATCCTGAGCACATCGCCGGGACGCGCCCCCAGTGCCATGCGCACGCCGATCTCCCGCGTTCTCTGGCTCGTCAATGATGCCAACACACCATAGATGCCCACCGCCGCCAGGATCAGTGCCACGGCCGCAAACGTGACCATCAAGACCGAATCAAACCGGCGTTGCCCGAAGCTGTCGTCCACGATGTCCTGCATGGTTCGAACGCTGTACACCGGAAGGTCCTTGTCGAAAAACCATACCTGCTTCTCGACCGCGGGAGTCAGCAGACCGGGCTCCACGACGGTGCGCAGGCTGAGCGTCAGAATGGTGTAATCCAGCATGGGCCTGATGATTTCGGGGCGGGTGCCCGCCTCCAGTGAGAGCTGCCTGGCGTCTTTGACCACGCCGATGACGGTCAGCCATGCCGGCTCCGCTCCGGGCTTCTGAGTCACGCTGCGAATGCGCTTCCCAATCGCATCTTCGTCGGGCCAGAGTTTCTTTGCTAGGCTCTGATTCATGATGATTACGGGAAGTCCCCTGTCAATCTCATCCCGGGTGAAGTTCCTGCCCTTCAGAATCGGCAGATCGAGCGTCCCGAAATAATCCGGCGTGGTGATCCCGCGCATATCCGCCGTCGTTTCGCTCCCCGGCTTCGGGATGGGCCGGCCCTCCACCAGGAATCTCATCATGCGGATGCGGATCATCGGCAAGCCGTCGGAGAAGGCGGAGGCCTTGACTCCTGGAAGGGTGGAAACCCGTTCCAGGACCTGCCGGCAGAATGCGGCGAGCTGCTGGTTGTTCGCATATCTGGATGCCGGCAGGTTCAGGCGCATGGTGAGCAGGTGATCCGGCCGGAATCCGGGATCCACCCCCATGACGAGTAACAGGCTTCTCGCCATGAAAGTCGCCCCGGTCAAAAGGACGACCGCGAGCGCCACTTCTGTAATCGCGAGGAGTCTTCGCAGCCGGCGCGGGTCCCGCGCCAGGCCGATGGCGCCGGCCTGTCTCAAGGATGGGCTCGCTTCGAACCGGATGGCCTGCAGCGCCGGCATCAGGCCGGAGAGCACGCCGGCGGCAATCACGGCGGCACTCGCGAACAAAAGAGCAAACACATTAAGGTGTATCCCCTCAGGGCGGAGAATGCCGGCCGGCTTGAGCGCCAGCAGCGCCTGAATCCCGAAGTGCGCGAGCAGCAAACCCAGCACGCCGCCCAGGACGCTGAGCATGAGGCTCTCGACGAGCAGTTGCGCCGTCAAACGGAGCTGGGTGGCGCCCAACGCCTTGCAAATGGCGAGCTCCTTCTGCCGCGAAACCGCGCGTGTCAGCGTCAGATTTGCAATGTTGGCGCAGGCGATCAGGAGCACAAATCCGACCGCGGCAAACAGCAGGAACAGGTTGTGCCGAAGCTCCCTGCCGACGTCCTCGACATAAAGTGGAAACAGGTTGGTCCCGAAGCCCGCGTTTAATAGCGGATTCTGCTCTTCGAGGCGCTTGCCCACGGCACTCATCTCTTCGCGGGCCTGCTCCAGCGTGACGCCCCGTTTCAACCGGCCGAACACCTGTATTTTGCGCCGGGTCAGATCATCGGCGCTCCGCGTCTGAGAAAGATCGTAAGGAATCCAGAGCCTCGGCTTGCGCTGCTCGGCCCCTTCGCGCGTCGCGGGGAGATAAAAGCCGGCAGGAAGGACGCCGATGACAGTGTAAGTCACGTCATTCAATGTGAGTGCGCGGCCGAGGACGCCGGGTAGGCCGCCGAAGTGGCTTTGATAGTAAAAGTAGCTCAGAAGCACCACGTGGCTCCTCCCGGGATCCGTCTCTGCAAAATCGAATGAGGTTCCCAGTAGCGGGGTTACGCCGAAAACCGTGAACAGGTTGGCCGATGCGCGCGCGCCCGCAATCAGTTCCGGCCGATCGCCTCCGGTGAGGTTAAAGCTCGCGTCCTCAAAACCGCCGATGGCTTCAAAGCTGGTGCTTTGTTTTCTCCACTCCTGAAAATTGAGGTAATTCGTCTGCACCCGGTCGCCCACAAAGGCGCCCAGGGCGGGATTCTTCTCCCACAGCATCACCAATCGATCGGGATCCGTGTAGGGAAATTTGTTCAACAGGACGGCATCAACCACGCTGAAGATCGCGGTGGTGGCGCCGATTCCCAACGCCAGGATCAGTACACTGATGACCAGGAACGCGGGCGACTTCATGAGCTGCCGGGCGCCATATCGGATGTCCTGAAGTGTGAGCACCATGTTGACCCTCAGAGTCACAATAGCGGTGGCCCGATCGTAAGCCGCAGCAGGCGGCATGTCAAACAGCGGCATCAAGAAAATCTCAGCGCAGAGGGCGCTGAGACCGCAGAGGCCCACAAAGGCGGTTTTGTGTGTCTCCCGGTTCCGCTAGCCTGAATTATTCCTGAAGCAGAACCGCACGCCCGTGAAAAGCAACAAAATTGGACGCGGATAAACGGGTAGGAGCTTTTGCCGTCCTGCTGGTCCGGAACGGGCTGTCGAACGCTCGCACGCCGACCAGGATCGAACCGTCGGCGTTTGTCAGCGTTTTTCCGCATCTAAAACTGCATTTGGATCGCACATTCATGGATAATCCAGGCTAGGGGGTGGATGCGGAATATCTGCGCCCACCGGCGTGTATCTGCGGTTATAATCCCCTCTTCTACGCTGCCATGGGGAGGAGTAATGATGAACAGACACACGATCCGCTGCGCGGCCGCGGCCGCGCTCCTGGTACTGGCACTCACTCTCGCGGCGGGCGCTCAGCGCGCGACCTACGACTCATCGCTGTGGTCGGGCATGCGCTATCGCATGATCGGGCCGCTGCGCGGCGGCCGCGTGACTGCGGTCACCGGCGTGCCGTCGCAGCCCGCCACCTTCTACATGGGATCCACCGGCGGCGGTGTCTGGAAAACTACCGACGCCGGCAGCACGTGGCAAAACGTGTCTGACGGGTTCTTCGCCGTGGGCTCGATGGGCGCCATTGAAGTCTCGCTGTCGGACCCGAACGTCGTGTATGCGGGCACCGGCTCCTCGAAAATCCGGAGCAACGTCTCGATCGGGCGCGGCATCTACAAGTCCCCCAATGCCGGCAGGACGTGGACGTTCATCGGGCTGCGCGACGTCGGGCAGATCGCCACGGTGCGCGTCCATCCGGCCAATCCCGACATCGTCTATGTGGCGGCATGCGGCAACCCGTTCGCGCCGAACAAAGAGCGCGGCGTCTACCGCACCACCGACGGCGGCAGGACGTGGAAAAATGTCCTTTTCGTTTCCGACAGCGCCGGCGCGGCCGACGTCGAGCTTCAGCCCGGCAACCCGAACGTCCTCTTCGCGTCGATCTGGCACGCGCAGCGCAAGCCGTGGACGATCATCAGCGGCGCGCTCGAAGGGGGGATCTACAAGAGCACCGACGGCGGAGACACGTGGACGAAGCTGGCTGCGGGGTTGCCGGACAAGCTGTTCGGCAGGAGCAATGTCGCCATCCCCGCGGCCAACCCGAATCGCATCTACGCGCTGATCGAAGCCAAGCCGGGCGCAGGGCTCTATCGTTCCGAAGACGCGGGCTCGACGTGGACCCTCATCAACGGCCAGGGATCGCTGATCACGCGCCCCTTCTACTATACGACCCTGGGCGTGGATCCGAATAACGCCGATGTCGTCTACGTGGGAAACGAGGGCTGGTACCGGAGCGCCGACGGCGGCAAGACTTTCCGCACCATGCCCGTGCCGCACGGCGACAACCACGACGTGTGGATCAATCCCAAAAACTCGCAGTACATGATCCAGGCAAACGACGGCGGCGCGAACGTGTCGCTCGACGGCGGGCGGACCTGGAGCACGCAGCTCAACCAGCCCACGGCCGAGATCTACCAGGTGGCGGTGGACCACCAGTATCCCTACCGGGTCTATGGGGCGCAGCAGGACAGCAACACGGTCATCGTCCCGAGCCTTCCGCTCGGCAACGGGCAGGACTTCCGCAGCGGCCCCGGCTGCGAAACCGGGCCGATCATGCCGAATCCGGCGAATCCGGACGTCGTGTACGGCTCCTGCAAAGGCCAGTTCAGCCGGCTGAACCTGACCACAGGCAATGAGCAGCAATATTGGGTCGGCGCGCAGTCGCTCTACGGCAACGCCGGGAGCGACCTTATATACCGATTCCAGCGCGTGTCGCCGATGGAGATTTCGCCTCACGATCCGCGGGTCCTCTATTACGGCTCGCAACATGTCCACCGCACGCGCGACGAGGGCGTGACCTGGGAGCGCATCAGCCAGGATCTTACGGCCCACCCGCCCGGCACGCAGGGCTACAGCGGCGAGCCGATCACGCTCGACGGCACCGGCGAAGAGGTGTACAGCACGCTGTACTCGATTCGCGAGTCGCCCGTGCAGAAAGGGGTGATCTGGACGGGATCGAACGATGGTCTCGTCTTTGTGACGCGGGACGACGGCAAGACCTGGACCGACGTGACACCCAAGGGGCTGCCGCCGGGCGGCCGCGTGCAGAATATCGAGCCGAGCCCGCGCCGTGCCGGGACCGCGCATGTGGCGATTTACCGGTATCTCCTCGGCGACTTCGCACCTTACATCTACCGGACCGATGACCTCGGCAGGACGTGGACGCGGCTCACGGACGGCAACAACGGGATCGCCGCCGACGAGCCGACACGTGTGGTGCGCGAAGACCCGGACCGCGCGGGGCTGCTGTATGCCGGCACGGAATTCGGGATCTACATTTCGTTCGACGACGGCGCTCACTGGCAGAAGTTCCAGATGAACCTGCCGGCCACGCCGGTCACGGACATCAGGGTAGCGCACAAAGACCTCGTGCTTTCGACGCAGGGGCGCTCGTTCTGGATCCTCGACAACCTTACGCCGCTGCACCAGCTGAGCGGCCAGTCCGCGGCAGCGCAGGCAATCCTGTTCAAGCCGCGCGATGCGGTCCGGAGCTCCGCGCGCGGCGGCGGGCGCGGAGGGGGCCCGCAGTATCCGCCCCCAGGCGCAACGATCGACTACTACCTCGCCGCCGGGCCCGCGGGCGACATCACTCTCGAGATCCTCGACGGCACCGGCAAGGTCGTCCGGAAGATCTCGAGCGCCGTCGCCGCCGGCCAGCCGCCCGCGGCCGAGGCGCCCGTCAACGAAGATGAGACCGGACCCCGCCAGCGCGGCGTACCCGCGCGTCTCGACAGGAGCGCGGGCATGCACCGCTTCACGTGGGACCTTCGTTATCCGGGGCCGTGGCAGAGCGAGGCACGTCCGGAGGGGCCGAATGGCCCGATGGCCGTGCCAGGCAACTACTCCGTGCGGCTCACCGCCGGCTCGTGGAGCGCGATGCAGCCGCTCGCGGTGATCGAGGATCCGCGCGTGACCAGGGACGGCGTGACGGTCGCGGATCTGCGTGAGCAGTTCGAGCACAACATGCGCGTCCGCGACCTCGTGAGCGACGTCAACAAGGCGGTTGCGCGGCTTCAGGCTGCGCAGAGGAGCCTGCGCGGCGCAGCCGCGGCCTCGGTCGATACGCTGGCGAAGCTCAACGAGCTGGCGTCGCACCTGATCACACCGGCCGTGCGCTACGGCAAGCCCGAGCTGCAGGCACACATCACCTATCTCTACGGCATGACCAACAGCGCGGACCAGAAGACCGGCCGCGACGCGATCGAGCGCCATAACGCGCTCCGCAAGGAACTCGACGAGCGTATCGCCGCGCTCGATAAAATCCTGGGCGGCAGGTAGAATTACCTTAGATGCATGCAGGTGAACGCAGATCCCGGTTCACCTTCAGCTGCGTTAATGCTGCGTTGGTCTTCGAGGGAAACAGCATTGGGAATCAAGGCGTCCTGGGTGCATGGAATCGGGTGGGTCACAGGGTCGATCTTTCTGCTGTTGGGACCGTTCCTGGGTTGGATTACCTTCCGGGCGGCCTCCCGGGTCGAGCAGCAAAGTGCACGCATGGCTTTCGAAACGCACATGTCCGAGCGCGCGGCCCTGCTTCAAAAGGAAGTCTATGACATAACCGAGGACCTGCATCATGTCCGGGCGTTTATCAGCGCGCAGGGAAAAATGACGCGCGCGGATTTCCGGACGTTCACCCGTGACATACTCGAGGGCAATCCTGCCATCCATGCGCTGGAGTGGGCCCCGCGCGTTGCAGCAAGCCGGCGCGAGGAGCATGAACGGTCCGCCCGCGCGGAAGGCTTCCAGGGATACCGCATCCGGATGCAGGCCCCGCAGGGCAAGATGGTTCCCGCCCCACCACAGAAAGAATATTACCCGGTCCTGTATGTCGAGCCTTTTGGACCCAACGAGCGCAAGGTCGGATTCGACATTTCCTCGGATCCCGTCCGGAAAGCAGCGCTGACCCTCGCAGCGAAGACGCAGAAAATCACGCTTACCGATCCTGTCGATTTGGAGCTGGAACCGGGTTCCCCGAGAGGGGTCCTCGCCCTCGTGCCCGTCTATCGGGAGACCAGGGCCCGGCGCTCCGGCACGCAGGTTCAGCTGGAGGGATTTGTTGTCTTTGTGCTGGGTGCCCAGGATATCGTCGAGGAATCGCTGTTATTGGGGGGCGGCCCGCCCCGCGTACGATTTCAGCTGGTGGACAACGATGTGGCCGGGAAGACCGAGGTAATTGACTCCTCTCCGGATTGGGAAAACGGCAGCGCACGCGGAGGAGAGGTGTTCGTGCGCTCGATCGTGCTGGGCGGCCAGGCTTGGCAACTTCTGGGCCAGCCCACGGAGGCATTCCTCTCGGGCTACCTTACCAGGCTGCCTCTGGCACTCGGCATAGGCGTGTTCCTGTTCTGGGAAGCACTGAGCGGGCTGGGGCTGTTCTATTCCAAGTGGTCCCGTGACCACGCCCTGCGCAAGCAGGACCGGATATTCGGGTCGGTCTGGCGCAGTCTGACCGAGGGGGTGGTCGTCGCCGGCACCGACGGCAAATTCCTCCTGTTCAACGATTGCGCCCAGAAGATTCTCGGCATCGGGCTCAAAGACGTAAGTCCATCCGAATGGTCATCGACCTATGGCTGCTACTACCCTGACACTCAGACGCCCTTTCCGTCGGATCGGCTGCCTCTGGCGCGGGCCATGCGGGGCGAGGAGGTGCGGGAGGAGGAGATTTTTATCCGCAATCCCCGCGTGCCCGCCGGTGTATGGATCAGCGTCGGCGGCTCGCCGCTGGTGGACGAGGACGGCGCCTCGGCGGGAGGAGTGGTTGTGTTCCGCGACATCAGCGAGCGCAGGAAACAGCAGCAGGCACTGGAGCGCTTATACAATGTCGTGGAGCAGACCGCGGACACGGTCTTTATCACCAATCGTGACGGCATGATCGAGTATGTGAATCCTGCGTTTGAGGCGACCACCGGCTATTCCCGCGCAGAGGCCCTGGGCAACAGTCCCCGCATCCTCAAATCCGGGAAATACAGTCCCGGGCACTATCAGGAGCTCTGGAAAACACTGCTCAATGGTGAGGTCTACCGGTCGACGATCACGAATCGAAAGAAGAATGGCGACATGTACCAGGCCGAGCAGACCATCACGCCGATGAAGGATTCAGAGGGACGGGTCACCCACTTCGTCTCGCTCCTCAAAGACGTCACGGAACGCATCAGGACGGAGGAACGGGAGATCGAGATGCACTACGCGGCGATGGTGCAAAAGAAGCTTTACCCCGAGCAGCCGCCGCAGCTCGAGGGCTTCGACATTGCGGGCGCGGTGTTCCCTGCGGAGGCCACATGCGGAGACTACTTCGACTACCTGGACATGTCGAACGGCGCACTGGGCATCGTCATCGGGGATGTTTGCGGGCACGGCCTCGGTCCCGCGCTCATTATGTCGGAAACGCGCGCCTTTGTGCGCTCTCTCTGCCAGGCGCGCTCTGAGTTCAGCCAGATCCTTGATCCTGTCAACAAATGGCTCCACGCTGATCTGGAGTCGGGCAGCTTCGTCACTTTGTTGCTCACTTATATCGATGCGCCGGCGCGGCGCCTGGTGTACACCAATGCCGGACACCCTCCCGGCTACCTCCTTGACCGGTCCGGCGCACTCAAGGCTGTCCTGAACAGCACCGGTTTCCCGCTGGGCCTCTTCCCCAACAGCACGTACGGCGACGGTGCAAGCGTGGAATTTGGGCCCGGGGACCTGGTGGTGCTTCTTACCGACGGCATTACTGAGAGTGAAGCTCCGGACGGCAGCGCTTTTGAGGGGGAGAGAGTCCTCGAGGTCATCCGGGCTCATCAGGACGAGCCGGCCGAGCACATCGTTCTGCATGTCCGCCGGGCCCTCTGGGATTTCACCGAGGGCATGAAGCCGGCCGACGATCTCACGATCGTCGTCTGCAAAGCCACTCCCCCGGACTGAGGGACAGTCACCCCTGCGCCCGGCTGCGGCACGACGCATGGGGACTGCTTCGAAAATAGTCTTTGCCGGGCCGCCCGCGCCTACGATGCATTTCGGGGACACGCGTGAATGGCGCTTAAATAAGGGTGATTGGAATCGTCTTGAGCGTACCAGGAGCAAGGGCCTAAGCCCCAAGAGGGGCGTCCGCATTCCGCAGCCCAGGGCGTGAGCCCTGGGAATGGAGGGCCATTAACAAAGAGAGCCCTGTAAGGCATGCGCGTCAAGTTAAGGAGAGCCAGCTGTTTTCCGCAGGATCGCTTCCATTGCGGAGACAAAGTTGGGGCGATTCCGTTTGTCATAGGTGCAGTATCGCTGTACGGCTCTGCAT
>JAIQGI010000102.1 GCA_020072565.1 Terriglobia bacterium | reverse complement strand
GCAGAGGCGGCGGAAGTTCAAAAAGGCGAGACAATGGAATGGCTGGTGGAGGATCGAAACACTTTCATCCTCAAGCGCGTCCGCTCCCGAAACTCATTTCTCAAAAAGCGACACGCTCCTTGACTTGACGCGCATGCCTGTAAGGGCGATGCAAGGTCCTTGTAATCGGGCCATTGCAGGAGTTTCTGCATCGCCCTTACAGGGCTCATCCATCATTTGCGTCTTATCCCAGGGCTTGCGCCCTGGGCTGAAAACTACGGCCGCCCTTTCAGGGCTTGCGGCCACCAACGGCTTCGGAACTTGTGGCAACCAGCGGCTTCAGGGCTTGCGGCCACCAACGGCTTCGGAACTTGTGGCAGCCAATAGTTCGCCGGAATGGCTGAGCCCGCCAGGGTCGCACCCTATTTCCTTAATAGGGCCTATCCACATCACTCAGGTTGCCGCCGTCGAGCAATGAACTCCAGGTTGGCCTGATAATGGTGTACGGAGGCACAGGGACGTCAAACTGGCGCTGGGATGCTTCAAGGCCCCATTCACCCGATGCAGCACATTCCCGGGCCGTCTGGCGCGCGATCACAGATAGGACCTGAGTCAGGTGGATAGGCCCTTCCTTAATTAAGCGCCATTCGCGCCTGTCTCCAGAATCCACGACGTCGCCGGCTTACCCGGTCATTGGAATCCGTGGGTTGCGGCGAACTTCGTGTAACAGGAAGCCGCTGCCTTGTGGATTTCTTGAAATTCAGGCGTGTTGCGGACGTTCTCAAGGAGCGGGTCCGTGCCCAATGCCGGATAGGCGCAATAATTCTTCTCGATGGCGCGGCGAAGTTGACGCAGTGCCGCGGGGCGCTGTTCACAGAACGACTGGATTCTGGCATCGAAGTATGCCTGTTCGGGATCGACCAGATTCACAACGATGCCCTCACATCTTTCCGACAAACTCCTGATCCGGTCCGGACCATCATGCCGAAGATAGGCCAGAATCAGGCCGGCTTGTGCGAAATCGTTCTGGAGTTCCGTGAGAATCGGCACGGCTTCTTCTATCCTGCGCTCGGAAAGCAGAACCGACGCAATTCGCCATGAGGAGAAGCGTGACCCTGCATCCAAACGAGCGAATTCCCGGGCTCGATCGTATTGTTTCAGCATCTCGAACGGAATCGAGCAGGAGCGGAACGTGTAGTTGGCGGGATCAAGTTGCAGCGCCCGGTCGCACTCCCGCCCGGCTTCCACTAAGCGGCCTGCATACCGCAACACATAGCTGAGTCCCATATGCGCCTCACCGCTTGCCGGTCGTTTCTGCATCAGTAGTTTCGCCACGCTATAGGCGTCGTCGAGTTGGCCCGATTCGGCGCGAAGCGATATCATCATCCTCGCAGCACCAAGCAGGTTGGGATCAAGGCTCAGCGCCCGCTCGGTGGCAACCTGGGCGCGACGTCGCGCGGGCATGCCGCCATCGGAGTACTGGAAATCGTAGTAGTACCGACGTCCGGCCTCGGCCCACGCTGGTGCGTACGCGGAGTCCAGTCCGATAGACCGCTCGAGCATTGAAATGCCCTGTTTGTTCTCGCTGCCGTCGTGCGGGGTGGCAATGCTTCTCAAATAGAGTTCGTATGCCTCCTCGCTCTTCGGGTGGGTTGCGGTCGCCGTTGAGACGGCGGAGCGGCCTAAGGCTCGGATGAGCCCCTGTCGTATGCGCGTGGCTGTCTGTTCCTGCAGGTTGATTTGATCATCGCCGCGAGCTGTCAAGGTGTCTCGCCATAGCACACGATTGCTCGCGACATCGATTACTTCCACGGTGACGCGAATGTGCGCCTCTTCCCTGGCAAAGTGACCGGCAACGACGGTCGCGACATGCAGCTCCCGACCCGCGCGTTGTGGTTCGATGCTTGCGGTCGCGTACCGCCGCATGTCAGCAAAAGGTCTAATGGACAGATCGGGCGTATAGCTAAGTACGGTTGCAACCTCATCGGGCAAGGCCCATCGCAGATAGTCAGATTCGTTGTCGGATCCGAGGTTCTGGAATGGCAGGACGGCAACGCTGGTTTGGATGGTGGGAGTGATTGCCCTCTGCTTTGTCACAGCCCACCAGATCAGGGCAGCCAGCAGCACCAGGACGCTCACAGCCGCGTAAGGTTTCCAACTAAATGACCGCACTTGCTGATGCTCGCCAACCTCAGCGCGGACTGGTGATGACGACACCTCGGCCAGATCCGCGCTCAACTGCCTGGCCGACTCATACCGGTATAGGGGATTCTTTTCCAGGCACTTGAGGATGATCTTCTCCAACCCGGGCGAAAGATCGTTTTTTAATCTGCCGGGTGGAAAAACCGGGGCGTGGAGGATCTGGTCCACCAGCGCAACGGGCAAGTCTGACTGGAACGGCCGGCTCCCCGTTGCGATCTCATACAGGACCACCCCGGCGCCATAGATGTCCGTGCGCGCGTCTACCGGCCTGCCCAGCAATTGCTCAGGTGCCATGTAGAGTACCGTGCCCTGCACAACATTGAGTTCCGTAATGCTGAGTGTTTGACTGGCTTTGCTGACCGGCTGCACCAGTCTTGCAATGCCAAAATCCAGAATCTTCAGGCGCCCATCCGGAGTGATGCGCAGATTCGCCGGTTTCAAATCGCAGTGCACGATGCCTTGATCGTGCGCTGCTGCAAGTCCCTCCGCAAGTTGCGCTCCGAGGCACACGATTTCCTTCTCAGGCAGCGGTCCCTCCCGGAGTTTTTCGCTCAGGGTGGTGCCCGGAATGTATTCCATCACCAGGAAATCAACGCCCTCCTGGGTGTCGAAGTCGAAGACCGTCTCTACGTTCGGGTGGCTTAGCCTGGAGAGTGCAAGGGCTTCCTTGCGGAAACGTTTTCGGGAGGCTTCGTCACCGAGAGTGTGCGGAGGAAGAATCTTGACAGCGACATCCCG
Source organism: Terriglobia bacterium (assembly GCA_020072565.1). Lineage (NCBI taxonomy): Bacteria > Pseudomonadati > Acidobacteriota > Terriglobia > Terriglobia bacterium. Next base: position 6,520 of record JAIQGI010000102.1, on the reverse strand, counting down.
ATGAAGATGTTCGTCATAGGCACGGTGGATGACACCCATGCCCCCCTCGCCGATCTTTTCCCGGACGGTGTAGTGCGATAAGACCCGGCCGACGATGTCGGGACCGGGTTCACTTTCCCGGTCTTTTGCAAGCACCCTGGCCGCCAGCTCGAGCGCAGGGGACTCGATGAACTTTTCCGCCTTGGGCCGGCAAGCGAGGAGGGACTCAACTTCCTCATACAGAGACTCGTCGCCGGCGCACGCTTCTTTCAGGAAAGCTTCCCTCTCACCTGCTCCGCGTTCCCGAGCCAAATGGTAAAGCCGCTCGATCTCATGCCATCGTTCCGGCTCCATCACGTCTCCCCGCGTCTCATTTCCCGATACAGCCAGGCCTTCGCCAGATCCCAGTCCCGCCACACAGTGTCGGGCGACACACCGAGCACCTCCCCGGATTCCTCAAGGCTCAACCCGCCAAAGAAACGCAGCTCGACCACTTTCGCTTTCCTTGGATCGATAGCTGCCAGTGCCGTCAGCGCCTCGTCAAGCTCGATCAGATCTGCATCCCGCTCGGAAGAAAGGAGCGCAGCTTCGTCAAGCGACACATGGGAGAGTCTACCGCCTCGCTTTTGTGAATTCCGCGACCGCGCGAAATGAACGAGGATCCGCCGCATCAATTTAGCCGAAATGGCGAAGAAGTGGGCGCGGTCCTGCCAGTTCACCGTATTCGCATCGATGAGCTGGAGGTAGGCCTCGTTTACCAGCGCCGTGGTTTGCAGGATGTGGCCGGCATTCTCGCGTGTCATGTAGTAGTGTGCCAGCCGGCGCAGCTCGTCATAAACCAGAGGCATGAGTCTATCCAGCGCCGTCTCATCGCCCCGGCTCCAGGCTTGAAGCAGCTGCGTGACTTCTTTCGGGGACTGTCCGCTCATAAACCCCCCAGGTACCTGGAGAGAAAGTATTCCTGAGTTAATGGCGGTAATCCACCTGCCCTCAAAACCGCAACTGTATCCTGCTTTCAGGTTCGCCTCAGCCACTTTGGGGAGGGGGTCTTAGCCGGCATGCGCGCCTCACCCCTGCCCCAAAATCCGATCCTAATCGATGCCGACTTGCATACATAGAAAAAAGATTTTCAAGATCGTTCAGAAGTTCAAGATCGGTTTGCCCATTAGGGTATGAGGGCAGCTTGAAGCTGCTCGGAAGGGAGCGCCAATATGGCAAGCAAACATCAGGTCGAACCCGTGAGCTCACATAGAAAGTCAGGAATAAAGCTTAGAATCTTGTCCCGGTGTCTCCTGATAATGTTCTTGGCAACGGTCTCGTCTCACGCGCAATCCCAGCAAAAAACCGAGACTCTGATTAAGGGAAAGAAGCAGCTCGGCTTCATCGTCAGCCTGGAGGTCAAATTTTCACGGGTTGACGGTAAGTTTGCCAATTTTGTGGGGGCAACCATGGGGTTGGTGGTCAAACCGGACTTCTTCATCGGCATTGGCGGCTATGGGAGACCCACGGAAGCTTCAAGTAATCAAATGGCTTATGGTGGACTCGTTCTTCAGTACACCCTGAGGCCGCACAAGCTCATCCATTACTCCATTGGCGGCCTGCTGGGTGCCGGTAGTGCCCAATTGTGTTCCAAGACCTTTTTCGTGGCTGAACCCCAGGTGATGGTAGGCGTCAACGTTACCGAATGGTTTCGAGTGGGATTTGGCGGTGGGTACCGTTTCATTGGAAATACCGGCTGGGCAAACTCCCGGCTGCGGGGCCCCTCGGCAAACATCACCCTGGATTTTGGCCGCCGCTAGTCCCGAATCGTGACGGTCCGGATCGGCTCGATCACCCAACTGGGAGACCCATGATCAGAGGCCATAGCACCTCGAACGGATTCCTTGTGCGTCGAGTCTCAAGAGCGGATCGGCCTGGAGGTCATGCGGACGGAGCAGATGGAAGGCGGCCTTCAGTGCACCATCATTCCACCCGGCTCGAGGCCCACGACTGAGAGTCCAATCCGCGCCAAGCTGCCAACGGAGATGATCCCCGTTTGAACAGTTAGGTCAATCGGCATGAGTGCCGAAGGTGCGGCACAAGACATAGGTGCCGGTCCTTCGGACCTCAACTCTTCGTCTCACTCAACCCCGCCCTCATGGGCGGGGCTATTCTCTGCCGGCGCTTCGCGCCTCCTTACTCTGCATCTCGGTGGTGAATGTCCTTTCCTTTATGAGATGCTGGCGGGCAGGCGGGCATTCCAGCGCGACTCGGCGGCGGAAACGATGAACGTGATCCTCAAGGAGGATCCGCCACCGGCCTCTTCAGCAGATCCACGCCCTTGATCCGCAGACGACAGCACTCCAACGACCGCAGTCCGACCCCGTAAAGCAGTGGAGCCTCTCGACTCAGACACCCTGAAATCACGAGCCGATGGCAGGTGATTCCAGGGTGTCGGAGTGTCTCTGGCATCGCTGCCGACATTGTGATCAAGATATCCATCCGGGGCACGAGGTCGTGCCCCGGATGATCAGAGGAGCCATAACGAGGTCTCCCAGGAGTAAACGCGATGCGGAGCTCATCGGACATCGCATGGTAGCGCTATGTGCACTCGCCTTTGGTCCTGCGTATTCGCATGGAATTGGTCGCCTTGTACTCATCGGATCGCTGTCATGTGGATCAGCGATCAGAAGGGCCGAAGTATGCCATGGGGGCCGTCTCCCAGCAGTGGTCCGGGAACCTGTGGATTGCCAAAACTCCGTGCGTCATACGGTATAGTTTTTAAAACTGAGGGCCGGAGCCGCCATCGAAGAAATGCCTGCCGGTCACCTGTTCGAGTACTCCTACGGCTTCCTCGATAGGGCAGCGGGGCATGACGAACTGGTTAGCGACAGCCTGCCGCAATTCCTGCATGGAGTGCAGCCTTGTTTCTCTGGCTTCCGCGCCTTTGTAATAGGTCAGCGTCGAGTTCTTCAACTCGATTGAGTGGCCCTCGAAGAAGCGTGTGATGCGCAAACAGCTCATGAACATCCTGCCCGAAGTGTACGAGTCCAGGATGATCTGCCGAAAGAACTCCAAACTCCGCGGAGGCCCGTGCACGGCATAGCCGTGCACGCATTCCTGGCCACACCATACCGTCATCCCGCACTCGCCTGTTCTATTGCGCTCCAGGACGTATCGGTATTTCCCATGCGACAACTCAAAGGGCAGTTGGTCGAGCCGAATAGGCTGCAGGAGTGGCGCCGCATACCCTGCATCCACGTGGTACGCAACCCCCTCGATCCGAACCCGGATGGCTGTATGGATATTCGGAGTGTTCATGTCGGCACCGAGCAGGTCGGCGTCGTAGCCCAGCACTTGCAGTAGTTCTGCGAGAAAGGGATTGCTCGTGTAACAGGTTCCTCCCAGATCCGCGTGGTCGATTCCATCCAGAAATTCGGACAGGTTTGTGACCCTGCCTGCTCCTTCGCGGCCAAAAAGCAGCAGTTTGGACACGTTCTCGAATGGCACCCGGCACAGGTGGCGGCGCACGATTTCTTCCAGGCCTTCTATTCCGGACGGTACCACGTCAAAGCCCAGAATCCTCAGGTATCGGGCATAAGGCTCTGCGATGGTATGAATCTGCAAATGCGTGTGCACGTCAGCTGTCGACTTCCCCGGGGCCGAAAGGCGTTTTATTCCGGCGTGGGCTTTTTTGCGTTCCTCTTCTCGCTTGCGCGATGACGCCGGTTCGCCCGCTTATCTGTGAACTCCAACAGTTCTACAGGCGCGCCCGCCTCCTCGATGACGGCAACAAGAACTCCGGGTGAGGGCGAATTCGGTCTGATAATGATCTTTCTTCCCTTTAGGGCTGCCTTGAGATCATCGACCTCGAAGGCCAGATGCGGCAATTTTCTTACGAGATCGGGCACCCGACAGTCTTCCCCATAGATCATCCACTGGATACCGAACGGGTTAGACTCGTGATCCGTCGCGTGAACCTTGAGACGCCGGATTTCCATCATTCCCGGGACATTCTTCCGGGTAGGGATGCCCAGATGGTGATACCGGTATTTGATATTCATCCAGTGGCCACTCCTTCCATGGTACGCAGTCACTATATTATCTGAGATTCAATTGAGACAGCGGTTTCGTTATCGGCGCCCACGGTATGGAACGGGTCTTCCGTGACTCGCGGTTGACCCAGGCCTTGATTATCTGACGGGTCGCAAAGTTGAGGAAACGGTATGAGTCTATCGGCATGCTTCAAACTCCCGATCTCCGTGGTCGTGAGTCAAACGACCTCACCGCAGCTGTCGAACTCCTCCGGAATCCAACAGTGAGAATATGCTTCCGTCCGGTCTCGCGGCTAACTGCCGCAGCCGCATTGGGGAGAGCTGCCCTGAATCATTCCGCGGAAGATCGCATAGGCGCATCCCACTCCCGCCTGGACTTCCACCGCCCCGACCGGGCAGTTGATCATGCAGGCTCCACACTCCATGCAGGCATCCCGATCACGGACGACCGCCTTTCGAGCCCTCAGCTCGATCACGTTATGAGGACACACGCTCATGCAGATATCACAACCGATGCACTTTTCGGCCTCGATCTTGATGGTAGCCACGTTGCGCAAGTATCTCATTGGCATGAAATCACCTCCGGCCCTGCCAGTCATGGTTGCATTCTCAAAAGACCATCAGCGCGATTCCCAGGATCGCAGAAAGGGCGATCGGCCGGGCGAACAGCCGGATCTCCTTGTTCACTCCCGTCTGCGACGTGAACGTCGTGGACCCGGTGAAATTCAACGCAAGGAATGCGCTGATTGCCGGGAGGAGAAGAAGGATGCCTGCGAAATTGGCCGGCCCGACATCGTAGATCATGCCGGCAGCCACCGCCCAAAGCATCCCGAGCAACCAGCCTTTCAAGGCGAAAGAGCGAAATGGGATCCACGGCAGAAGTGCCGGCACAAACAGAGTTCCTGAGAGCGCGGCGCCGATCAGCATGAGGCTCAGCGGCGCCAGAGTGCGGAGCGCAAGAGTGCCGTGAACGAGGTGCCATGCCGCCGATACCATCAGAAACAGAAAAATATATTTGACAATCCCTCCCAATTCGGTCGGAACCAGGGCCAGGCGGTCCTTTAACCCGAAACGCACCAGTCTCATCTCCGGCGTGGCCTTTGTCCCGTCCGCAAGGAACCGCTTGACGTCACGGGCCCGGACGGGACCGTAGACGGTATGGAATCCTGTGAGTTTCTTCACCTCGTGCCCGGCCACGCCGGGCGCGCCCAGCTGAGGAAGGATCAGTGTGTGGTGCGTGATGCGCGCGCGCAGGCCGGAGGACTCGATGCGGCGGACCAACTCTGCGGTCCCGAAGGTCCCCTTCCCCGCCGCACACCAGACGTTGATTCCGTGGGTATCCAATACCAGGATCCAGGCCTTGAGGCCGGTCAGCTCCTTCCGCAACGAATCGAAGGTCAGCTTGTAGTTGGCCGTCACCAGAACCGGAGATCCGGAATCGGGGGCGCCGAAGGCATAGAGTCCGGGCTCGACACGGTATCGGCCGCGACCGATCCCCAAGCGCACCTTCCAGCCGCCCCAGCGGTCCGACAGGGTCAAACGGGCGTCCACCACCGGAACGCCATCGTCGGTCTTTTTCAGGCCGGGCCGCACCGTCGGCGCCACCCGCGTCTGTCCACCGCCGCAACAGGAAGTGCCGCATTGCTTATTCTCGTTTTCCATGCCGATTCCCCCTTTTGCGCGCTGTCGCCGGAACCCGGCAGCCGCCCGGATCGCAAGACGCTCCGGATGTGCCGGCAAGCATCGAGGCGAGCAACTTCACGGATTCCGCCAGCATGGGCCGTTGGCTTTTCGGAATGCGGGCCAGCAGGTCCGTGTAGAACCGGTCGCAGGAGTCGTCAATGAACTCAACTTTGCCTTTGCCGGCATCGGTTAGATGCAATTGCACGTAGCGCCGGTTTTCCGGATCGATCTCCCGGCTTACATAACCCGCCTTCACCAGGCTGTCGACGGTCCGGCTGAGCGTGCTCGTATCCAGCCCCAGCCGCTCGGACAGATCGACGATGCTCGTTTCCCCCGTTTCCGCGATCTCGAGCAGGGCGTGACATTGGGCGAGCGTGACTTCGCAGCAGGAAGTTCCCTCCTTGAGCAGGCTTCCGACTGCCCGCTCGATCACCCGCAAGTGCTTCCTGAACTCCCGAATGCCCGGATTTACCATGGCGGTCCCCTATAAATGTAAACACCAATAGTTGTATTAAACATCTACTGCGAATGTCAACTATAAAATTCTTCCTGCGCGGATATGACCCGGAATTATGGATGATCTTAAAATATGGTGACGATAGAAAAGCTCCCAACCCCGAAGGGGCGCCAGAGAATAGCCCCGGGCGTGAGCCTATAAGCGCTAACTTAACCCACTTTCCCGACCTGGACTTGGACTTGGACGTGGACCTTGACGCTCTGCTGCGCCGCAAGCGATAAGAAGCGACCCGTAGCCTGATAAAGGCTGGGCGTGCAAGAGTTTGTCTCCGCTCAAAAGGTCCACGTCTACGTCCAGGTTTAGGTCC
>JAIQGI010000101.1 GCA_020072565.1 Terriglobia bacterium | reverse complement strand
CTTGGCGCCGATTACTTTGAACGCCTTCACCGAGACCGAATTCGTCGATACCATGTAAAAAGACTTGAGCATCTGGGCTACAAAGTAAAACTAACGGAAGAGGCTGCCTGAGCCTAAGAATTTTCGGAACAGAGGGCGCGCAGGCCGCAGAGAGTTTTCGATTCTGCATGACTTTTCTCCGCGACCTCTGCAACCTCTGCGTTGATCTTTTGCTTTTCCTGCTTGGATGGCAACGATCTGCAGGTAAGTAGCACGAATAGCACGGAGGACGCCTGGGCGCCTCCGCGGGCATTCGTGTTCTTCGTGGCTGCTTTTGCCTTTTTGGGGAGGCTCCTCTCTCGTCAGTAGCGGTAATGGTCCGGCTTGTAGGGACCTTCGACCGGAACGTTGAGATACTCGGCCTGCGCCGGCGTCAGCTTCGTGAGTTTCACACCGATCAGTTCGAGGTGCAGGCGCGCGACCTCCTCGTCCAGCTTCTTCGGCAGTGTGTAAACCCCGACCTTGTAGGTATCACGGTTCTTCCACAGGTCGATTTGTGCCAGCGTCTGGTTGGAGAAGCTGTTGCTCATCACGAAACTGGGATGGCCGGTCGCGCAGCCCAGATTCACCAGGCGCCCCTCGGCCAGCAGGTAGATGCTGTGGCCGTCCGGGAAGGTGTACTTGTCCACCTGAGGCTTGATGTTGGTTTTCGTGACCCGCGGCTCGTTGTTCAGGCGGTCTACCTGGATCTCGTTGTCGAAATGGCCGATGTTGCAGACAATGGCCTGATCCTTCATCCTCTGCATGTATTCGAGAGTGATGATGTCGCGATTGCCCGTGCAGGTAACATAGATGTCCCCGCGGCCGAGCGTCTCTTCGACGGTTGTCACCTCGAAGCCTTCCATTGCCGCCTGCAGGGCATTGATCGGATCGATCTCCGTGACGATGACGCGGGCTCCGAAGCCGCGCAGCGAGTGAGCCGAGCCCTTACCGACATCGCCGTAGCCGCAGATTACGGCCACCTTGCCCGCAACCATCACATCGGTCGCGCGCTTGATCCCGTCACTCAGTGACTCGCGGCAGCCGTAGAGGTTGTCGAATTTCGACTTGGTCACGGAATCATTGACGTTGATGGCCGGGACCAGCAGAGTTCCCAGCTGATGCATCTTATAGAGACGGTGCACGCCGGTGGTCGTCTCCTCGGATACGCCGCGCCACTCCTTGGCAATCGTGTGCCAGCGGCGCGGGTTTTCGGCGTGGATCTTCTTCAACAGGTTCTTGATGACGCTTTCCTCGTGGTTGGAGGAAGGCGTGTCTGCCCAGTCGGAACCGTCTTCCAGTTCGTAACCCTTGTGAATCAGCAGGGTGGCGTCGCCGCCGTCGTCAACGATGAGCTGCGGACCTTTGCCGCCCGGGTGGCTCAGGGCCTCGTAAGTGCACCACCAGTAGTCCTCGAGCGATTCTCCCTTCCAGGCGAAGACAGGCACACCGGCCAGGGCGATGGCCGCCGCGGCATGGTCCTGGGTCGAAAAGATATTGCAGCTCGCCCAACGCACGCTCGCACCCAGACTCGCGAGAGTTTCAATGAGCACGGCGGTCTGAATCGTCATGTGCAGGCTGCCCGTGATGCGCACGCCTGCCAGGGGCTTCTCCGGCGAGTACTTTTTTCGAATTGCCATCAGACCGGGCATTTCGTGCTCGGCCATGCCGATTTCCTTGCGGCCCCACTCGGCCAGCGACATGTCGGCCACCTTGAAATCCACCGCTCTGCCATCCAATACTGAGCTGTTCATGTTGCATTCCTTTCTGACATATCGTAAAATCCAGATGTGATGATATGATAAAGGAAATATGGTTATGATGTCAATCCTGAAATTGCTGCGATTGGTTGCCGATCCCAGCCGGACGCGCATTGTCCTGCTGCTGGAGCAGGAAGAGCTTTCCGTGGCCGAGTTGCAGGAGATTCTCGGCATGGGGCAAAGCACCCTCTCAACCCATCTGGCGCAGCTCAAACAGGCGGGCATGCTCGAAGATCGCCGCACGGGCAAGAACATCTTCTACCGGCTCAAGGAGAGGAATGGCGGGGAACACGGGCCTATCGATCAGTTGATGGGGGTGCTGCGGCAGGCGGCCGAACAACTGCCCGGGGCCGAAGCGGATATGGCCGCGCTCCGGCTGATCCGGCTCAAGCGCCGCGACAGAGTGCGCGCCTACTTCGACGAGCTGGCAGGGAAGTTCGGGCGGAAGTATGTGCCGGGGCGCTCGTGGAAGGGGCTCGCGGAGACGCTGCTGCTGCTGCTGCCGCCGCTGGTGATCGCGGATCTGGGTGCGGGGGAAGGCACGGTGTCACAACTGCTGGCGCGGCGCGCCAAGGAAGTGATTGCCGTCGACAATTCCGAGAAGATGGTGGCGTTCGGGTCGGCGCTGGCGCGCAAACACGGAGTGCGCAACCTCCACTACCGGAAAGGCGATCTGGAGGCTCTGCCGATTGAGGACGGGGCGGTCGATGTCGCTTTTTTCAGCCAGTCGCTCCATCACGCGCAGCATCCCGAATGTGCGGTCGCCGAGGCATTCCGAATTCTCAAGGCGGGCGGGCGAATCATTGTGCTCGACCTGGTCAGGCACCATTGCGAGGAAGCCCGCGAACTGTACGCCGATCTGTGGCTGGGCTTCACGGAAGTCGAAGTTCAGCGGCTGCTCAGGAAAGCCGGCTTTAAAGATGTGAGCACTGCCGTGGTGCACCGCGAGTCGAAAGCACCTCATTTCGAAACCATGCTGGCGGCAGGAGATCGCTAATATTGTTCGATAATGATCCTATTTTGCATAGATCGAGTTAAACAAAAACTTAAACGTGCCGTGCGGCTGCGCACGCTGCAGAATCGCGGCCCCGAAGAGCAGGACGCGCCCCTGACCGATGGTTGCCTCAACGGCGACCGCGCCGCCATCCAGATATTCCTGGCCCCAGGCCCAGCCGCTGCGCAGCGGTGTCTTCGAGTCAAACCAGGCAATCGGCTTCACGCCCTGAGAGGCCGCGGTGGGACCCAGCTTGAACACGGGGCTGTTATCGAAGAAGACGTCGGTCTGTTCCTTCATGCCGCAGGCGATCGGACTGGTCGTGTCGACGTGTGCCCTCAGCACCGATCCCGGCACGTAGAACTTGGTGCGTGGCAGCGGCTGGCCGTTTTCGACGAGGTGATTCTCGATCGGCAGGTTGAGATAGCGTGCCAGATTCGAGGCTGACGTCCCGATGGCAATGACTTTACCGCCATTTTCGATGAACTGCCTGATCTGCGGCATCGTGCGTTCGACGGTCACGCCGCCGATTTGATCACGGTATTCCGCGGGGATGGTCTCCGGTGCGACGGTTCCCCCGGCGCCGCCGCCTCGGCCGCCGCCACTGCCGCCGGGAATGCCACCGGACACGAAGATGAGCGTGTCGTACTTTGCGTTCAGGTTTCCCGCGTCGAGCTGGGGTGCGAACACGCGCTCAAACTGAAACTCGAATTGCTCCAGAATCCATCTCGCCCAGCCTGCCTCCATGGATCCGCCGTACTGGTCCCAGAGGCCCACGCGCGGCCGCGCCAGCTTCCGCCATTTCTCCGGCGGCGCGCCCGCGGAGCCCGTGAAGCTGATGCCCCGGTCGGCAGCCACCCGTTGCAGTAATGGCAGAGTTGTGGGTTTTGCCGCGACGAGGAAGGAGCCGTCCGCGGTTCGATATACATCCTCGTTCGCTGCTAGCAGCCGGTTAACCGCGACAAACGCGTCGAGCGCGTTGGCACTGGTGAGATAAAACGGCTCTCCTGGCAGCAACCTTGGGACGGTGCCCGCTGGGGGTTTGATGTTCCAGTCGTTGAACCTTTCGAACGGCCCCGTGAAGCCGTCCAGGATGCGGTCAAATTCGATTCCCATCTGGAACGCCAGCGTCCAGCCGGCGTTGTCATAGGGCGGCGTCGGGGGCGCGCCGGAATACGGGAAGTTGTCCGGATGATCCTGGGGCTCGAACATATCGATCACGTGCGGCCGGAACGCCTGTGCTGCGAGCACGACGTAGGATCCCCCGGGATATTTCTTCCCGTGCACCGTAAAATCGCGGGTGGCGCGCTGAACCGTGATGCCGTTCTCGAGCAGGGCGTTCACGAATTTTGTCGCGGTCGGGAAATCGGGCTGGTCGGAAGGAATGATGAATCCGCGCGGATCGCGGTCCTCGGGCCGGTGGAGCGCACCCCAGAGCGGGTCATTCCCGGCCGGGGCGGGTCCGCCTCCCCGGCCGCCGGCCCCGCCGGCGCGCCCCCCTGTGGGCACTTCCATTGAGGCCGCGATTGTGGCGTAACGGTGCGGGCGGGGCGTCCAGGTGTCCCGGCTGCCGCGCTCGATCGAGTTCTTTCCCATCCTGTAGATGTTATATAGGAAGTTCTCTTTCATCTTCGATGCGATATCGAGCACGCCGCGATTGCATGCGACCGAATATTCGATCGACTGCTTGAAGTGCCACTCCTGGGGCGGAACCGGATACGTCAGATCGCTCGTGGGGAGTTGCCGATCCATCACAAGCGGCACCCGCATCGGCGTCGGACTGCCGATCATCTCGGTCAGGATCGCGACCATATTGTGGAACGCCGCCGTGTTGCGCAGGCCGCCATTCCACCACCCGTCATACGGCCCACCCGAACGCATGGTGGCGCCGGGCTTCCCTTCGACGGCCAGCCGCGTATGCAGCGCCAGGCCGACCGTCTGGATGCCGAGCACGAGCAAGGGATCCTGGTTGTAGTTGAACGGATCGCGCAACGGCGGCGACCACAGCACGGTGCCGGCCGGCCCGCTCTGGTGGTGATTGTAAATGATCTGTGGAAACCACTCGTGGTAGAGCACACGGTTCATGTTTTCTGTTTCCACTTGCGTGGACGCGAAAAAGTCACGGTTGTTATCGTGGCCGATATATTTCTGGTAGAGACGTGGCAGTCCGCTCAGGCTGCGCTGCAGGGGATCCGGATTCCGCATGTACCAGTCGGCGACCAGGTCGTTGCCGTCCGGATTGGCATGAACGAAGAGGATGATCACGTCGTTCAGAATTCTCATGGTCTCGTCGTCGGTGCGGCTCACCATCTCGTAGACCATCTCCCCGAGCTGCTGCACGCCGAGCGATTCGCTCGCGTGCAGGCCGCCGTCGATCCACACTACGGCCTTGCCTTCTTTTGAAAGCGCACGCGCCTGGTCGTCGGAGAGCCCTTCGGCGTGAGCGAGCTTCGCGGAGATTGCCTGGTAGCGCGCGAGGCTTTTGTGGTTCCGGGGCGAGGTGACAATCGCCATCAGCTGGGTGCGGCCTTCGGCCGTCTTGCCGATCGGCTGAGCCACGATGCGGCTGGACTCGCGCGCGAGCTTCTGCCAGTAGGCCGAAATCTGCCGGTAGTTGGCGAGAAAATAGTCGTCGCCGAAATTGCGGCCGAACTCTTCCTTGGGTGAGGTTATGTGCCCCGGTGCCCGAGGCGGCTGGGGCTGGGCTTGGGGTACTGCCACAAGCAGCAATACGCCGGCGAACAGTACAAGAGGTTGTCGGGTCATGGCTGGTCTCCGAGGGCGAGTCTAACTCAGGATTGTCTTTATTTCCAGGCGGCTTCCGATGCGCGGAGGTATGCCCGTATTGAACTCGAAATCTTCGTCTGCGAGCGCGACCGCCGGGTCGAGTTGAGGCTCCCCGCATCCGAATGAGCTGCGCCCGTGGCCGAAGCATCCCCACGCGCACAGAAGTGCCGCGATTTGTCGGGGATATCAATCCGCGTGCTCCATGGTATCTGTGATCGGTTCCTGTTCGTTCGGCCGTCGAACCCTTTTGACTCCTGTGGCATCTATATTCATAGCAACCGGTCCTCCCGGTTGCCCATAATTTAGTGGGGAGCTAAAATGTTCACGAAAAAGCAGTTAGCTTCTATGATGGCACTGGGCCTCCTCCTGGGAACGGTGCCCGCATCCGGACAGACCGACCCGAAGAGCGGGAAAAAAGAGCAGACTGCAAGCGGCGCTGCCACCGTAAAGGCTTTCCACACCCCTCGAATCAGGTTTGGAGGCTTCACCTTCGGCGCCGGATACAGCCGCTTCTCGGGACGTTTCCCGTTTTACCCTTTCTACCCGTACTCGTACTACGCGCCCTGGTACTATGACAACTTCTATCCCTACTATTATGGCGCCTATTCCCCATTGTGGTATCACTCGGGCTGGTACACAGGATTTGCCCGCGGGCCGTACATGGGGGAGGTCAAGCTCCGGTCCAATATCCAGGACGCCGAAGTATTTCTGAATGATGGGTTCGCGGGAAAAATCAAGGACCTGAAAACCGTGTGGTTGGACCCGGGAGTCTACGATCTGAAGATTCAAGCCGACAGCTATGCACCCTACACGGTGCGCATATACGTGCTGAGCGGCAAGACCCTGAAAGTCGACGCAAGACTGGCACCTCAAAAGGAGCCCTGAATCATGAGATCCCTCATCTCTTGCCTTGTCATCATCCTTTCCGCCACCCTGCTGGTTGCCGCGCAGGGCACGGTCCCGCGCGGGGAAGTGACGGCGTACCCGAACCACGTCGAAGTCGAAGGCGTCAGCCTGGGAGTTTCGGTGCTGAAGGACGCGGAGGTGAAGCAGCGCTTCGTCACCGAACTGGGCCGCGACTACCTCGTCGTCGAGGTCGCGCTCTATCCAAAGGACGGTGTCGATCTCAAGGTCGAACCGGACCGGTTTGTGCTGCGCACTCTTGACCAGGAACGGGCCATGCGCTCGGAGAACCCCAAGGTCGTCGTCGCCGCGCTCCGGAAGGCCGAGGAGTCGAAGAAGGAGATCATCCTGGTGCCGCATGTGGGGGTCGGCTATGAAAGCGGCACCGGCCGCTACGACCCGGCGACGGGCACCTACCGCCGCACCAGCGGCATCTACACCTCGACCGGGATCGACGTGATGGTGGGCAATCCCTACCCGGATCCCAATCCCAGGAATGAGGAGGTCATGGTCCTGGAGTTGTCGGAAAAGGGCCTGCCTGCCGGGACCTTCCAGAAACCCGTCGCCGGCCACCTCTACTTCCGCATCGGCAAAGAGCTCTCGAAAGACAAAGCCACGAGGTTCGAGCTGTCCTACGAGCTCAACGGAAAGGAAGGGGCCCTCGAACTGAAGCGCTGACCGTTACTCGTCCCGGAGTCGCCGGCTCATCCCTCTCCCCGGCGTCGTCAACCCCGGCTGGAACCAGCCGGCGGGTCGGCGCGTGCACTTGTCCCTGCACGCCGGCTTGGATGGCACAACCCGAGCCGGGCAGCATTTACCCGCACTCAGAATCGATTTGAAGCCACTCATCCAGGCTCGCCTCGCGTCGGTCGCGCCGGCCTGCGCAAACCGCCGGCCCGGGCGATCTGTTGAAGCCAATCGCGCGCATCGCTCATAGACAGTTATCGGTATGGCCGCACAAGGCGGAGCTCTCGGCATCGAGCGGATAGCCCGAAACGGCTTGGTGTCAGCCCCCGTTCCGAAATGGGCGCGTTCGATCCATTCTGTACCGGTTCTTCAAGGCAAACCGGCCGGCTGGCTGTCAGGGAACCTTTCGATGACGCAGTCCATTTCCCGGCGGATGGCTTGGTATTCCGGAGAATACCGGTTGCCGCAAGCGGGCCTCATGCAGAGCGACTCCTCGGTCGTCGGTCCAGGCTCGGGGCTGGCCTCGAGAATCCAGTAGATCGGCTTCCGGTCTGGGCAGGGACGCGCGGCCACAATGGCGTGCGGGAAGAGACCCGCTGCGGCGAGTGCTTGCTCAGCCCGAGCACGCGACTGCCTAAGGCCGTCCACCAGGAGCACGACTCTCCCGCGCAGTGCCAAGTGTCTGGCCGCAGTCTCGGCGTACTCCCGGACTCCTCCTCTAAGTTCGAAGCGGCCGGCCGCACGCTGGGCGTCGCTGGGCATGACGCCGCTCCCAACGGGCATGAACGGCGGCGCGCCCGTGACAAGATCGAACGAGGGCTCACCCGCCAGCATGGACGGATCGCGCAGGTCGCCGAGCCGCGGCTCCCAGCGATCCGCGAGACCGTTCAGCAGAGTGTTGCGCACGGCGAGATTGTGGCTCACCTCCAGCGCCTCCAAACCGATCACGCGGCAGCGGGGCAGGCGCTGGAGCAGCAGCATGGCCACCGTGCCCTTGCCGCTGCCCAGGTCGAGGATCCGGACCGCATCGGGGCATGCCCGCGCCGCGGCCCATGCCAGCAAGGTGTCGTCGGCCGCAGCCCGGTGGCCGCGGCGCTTCTGGATGATGCGTAGCTTCGAAGTAAGACGGTCCTGCGTCTCGTCCGGATGGATCAGCACCTGGCATCCCTTTCCTGCGGCATCGCGACCTTTACGGGAGGCCTTGATCCGCGATATCATCTTCTTCCAGCCCGAAGAAGTGCGCGGTCTCGTACGCAGGGCGATACCCACTTCCCAGGACGGGTGCCGGGCAGCTTTTTCTGGAGCACCACCAGGGTGACTTCAAGGGTAGTAGTTGTCAAGGTCGGGTTAGATTTCCGAAATCGCAACCGGTTGCGTTATGAGGTGCAAGCGAAGCGATTCGGAGTAGGCACTCTGGGGTTGCATCGGTGGGTCGGGCCGCTACCTGGCATTAGGAAACAGGCGCCGGGGTGCGGCAAAGACCTCCAGCACGCCGACCGAATTCGAACGGTCGGCATGCGTCGGCGTTTTCCCGCTCCAGAGTTGTTCCTATGCGTCCAAAATCTGGTGAAAATAATTGAACCAGTTCCGGCCTAGAATCCTCTCGATATCGGCGGCTTTGTACCCTCTCTTTTCGAGCCCTCGGACCACGTTGCGGAATCTCGCGGGCTTGTCCAACTCGGGAATCCAGGGCGGCCAGCGAACGTTGTACGAAGGCTTGAATTCCGTGAGCCGGGGAAGATACCAGTTCTCGCGGGTGGCGGATACCTCGATGCCACGAATCTGGAAGTCGGTGGCCAGGCCGACATGGTCGATGCCGCAGATCTTCACCGCGTGATCGATGTGATTGAGGTAATCTTCGACCGTCGCTTTCGGGTTCGGGCTCACGAAATACCCCAGTGCGACTATGCCCGTCATGCCTCCGCGATCGGCGAGCGCGCGCAACAATTCGTCTGGTTTGGCGCGCGGGTGGAAATAGAGCGCCTTGCACATGGTGTGCGTGAAGGCCGGAGGGCGGCGTGAGAAGGCGATGCCGTCCGCGCTGGTCTGTTCGCCGCAGTGAGACAGGTCTACGATGATCCCGAGCTGGTTCATCTTCTCGACACACTGAATGCCGAAGTCGGAAAGACCGGCATTGGTCCGTTCCGTGCAGCCGTCGCCCAGCAGATTGCGAGCGTTGTAGGTGAGCTGAATGCAACGGGTGCCGGCCTGATAGAGCTTGTCGAGATTGGCGACGTCTTCCTCGATGATCGTGCCGTCCTGGAATCCGAGCATCACGGCGAGCTTTGACTCGCGTTTGGCTCTTTCGATGTCGGCGGCGTGGAGGCAGTGAATGAACACCTCCGGATGCTGCTGGAATCGCGATTTCCACTGGTCCAGGCTTTTTATGGCGATTGCGAGGTTCCCGGTCGAGAGGCTGGTCTGGATTGCCGTATACCCGGAGGCTTTCCAGGCAGCGATTCCCGCGTCGTCCCAATTTTCGATCGAGAGAGCATCGATTACCAAAGCATGATCGTAAAGCGCATCCACCCCGCCGGACTGTGCCGCGGCAAACCGTGCGAGGCCGGCCATGCCGGCAGTCACTGTGAGCGTCGATTTTAGAAACTCGCGTCTGTCCATTGGATCCCCCTTCGCGGTCGCTAGCCTGGATTTCCACGGACAACCGTTCGCCTAAGAACTAGCCGGTTTTGGGGATCCTTGGAAGGTGGTCAATCTGAGCATTCGATTGTCCCACCAGGGGACTGGCACGGGCTGATCCATGATACCGGATGCGAGGA
>JAIQGI010000100.1 GCA_020072565.1 Terriglobia bacterium | reverse complement strand
TGAATGATAGGGAAGTGTTTTGGAGCGGGTCGGTGGGGATGGTCCACCTGGCCTGGAAGCATCTCGAAAATATCCCCGATTTCGGATGGGAAGCAGCTGCCGCGTCCTTGAAAGGGGGCCCCAGGAGGGGAGACGGGGAGGGGGAGTGGGTCGGGACGTCCCGACCCGCTCCCCCTCCCCGGGCCCGCGCTGATTTCGGGCACACTCAAGGCAAGGGCGGCCGTCTTGAAAGCACATGAGCCCGGGACCGCCTCAGCCGGCCGCGTCCGGCCACTGGCCGGCCTTGTCAAGGCCGGCGATCTGCTCATCATATTGGATCGCTCGCCCGGCGGGGCGCGGCGGCGGACGCTCGGGCCGGTGCCACCGCTTCAGGTGGCGCAGGATCCTTTCAATCACGGGGCCGTCGCCGATCAGGCTGATGACCTTAAGGGCGCCGGAGCAGCGGGGGCAGACCCGCGGGTCCGCTTCGTACACTTTCTTGATCAACCGGGCCCACGAGCGCCTGCGGCCGCGCGCGAACTCGGTGCCGCTGTCGGAATTGTCCTGGCGCAGCGGCTGTACTCCGGCTGCGGGAGCGCGAGCCGAAACCCGGAATGAGGCTGCGATCGCTTCCTCCGGACGAGGCGCTGTTCCTCGAAGCCATCGGTACAGCTGTAGCGGCCTCAACGACGGGTCGGGGAGTTTCTGCTCTATCTCAGTTGATTGCCGAGCCGGCCGAGGGAACACTGGAAAAACTTCCCACCTTGGCCGACTCTTTGCGACTGGTCAGGAGGCGCAAGTCTGTCCCGATGGTGGAGCGCAACGGTAATCCGCTGGATCTGATCCTCGGCTTCGATATCGGCTCGACGGGTTCCAAACTTGTCGCTTTGGATGTCTCCAGTTCGCAGACTGCCTGGGAAGGCTACCGGAAGACGAGCGGCGATCCCTGAGGCAGCGCTGGCAGAAGCGCACTTTGCGAATTGGTTGGCGTGTCCTTGGCCGAGTCGGCGGCCCCCGACAAGATCCACAACGTAGTACGGATCACGGACGGGTCAAGTTCCAGGAGATGCGGGAGCAATGGTGACAGCCACGAGTGGTACTAAATTAACACGGTTGTCAGCTCGCCGGACAGATAACAACTCCTGGCTGTCAGGCAGCTCGTGGAAGGCAGGAAATATGCGGAAGCAATCGCGGCGTAGGAACAGTTACTGCAACAGACGCCCAGATTGCTGCGGGGTGCCGTGCAGTTTGAAATTGCCACCTTGCAAGCGGCATTGAGAAACACCGATCGCTCGCCGGCAATGACGGAGCAGGCAGTTCAATCCGGCTTTGATGACTGTTCGGCAATTCAGGGTTTAAGTAAATCGTCGCGATGAAGCCGGAACTCGGCGGCGGCTCGTCCATACGCGCGAACGAAATCCCGTCCTGAGGTGGGGGCGATCAGCGCTTCGCGAGCAGACCTGCAAGCGCCTTGTAATCCAAGCCTTCCCGCAGCCTCTCGTACACGTCGTGGCGCCAGCCGGAACGAGGATAGCCGGCCGCCTCGAAGTTGGTGAAATCGACGACAATCAGCTGGAATGCGGTGCGTGGCAGCGTCGTGTCAAAAAAATGGGGATTTGCGGTGACGATCCGCACCGCATCAGGAAAGCCTGCTTCCACCACGGCGGAGCACCCCGCCTTCGGCAGCGGATGGCGCCCAGCCAGCGCGACATAGGCGTCGGCCTTAAGATCGGCCGGTGAGAGCCGAGCAAGCTCTCCTTCGAGATACTTGACGCAATCCTCGGCGTCCTGACGCTCTTTCTGCCTGCGCGCTTGCATGGCTGGGGGCTGCGTCTTGTTCCGCTCTGCGAGCTGGCGCAGCGTTTTCTCGGTCAGTTCCTCGGATTTTGCGAAGTTCGCCCGCATCTGTTCGGCCAGCTGCGGGTCCTGCCGCTTAGTGTCTTCGTACATCTTGTCGGCATCGCGCTGTCGATTCGGGCGCTCGCGCAGCCAGGCGGCGAGCCGAGCAGCCGGATCGTAAGCTGCGGCATCACGGGAGACGCTGTCGATCGCATCGACGTGCGCGCGCGCCACCGTAAGTTCCTGCCGCAGCACCCGCTCCCGCGGCACGGTCATCCAAAGCGGCTGCGACGAATTGCTCACCGCGATCATGCCGTTGCTGTATTGCGGAAAGCCCGCCACCCGCCTGATCTCTCGCGGCTCGTAGTACATCGCGCCTTGTTCGTCTGCCTTCCACTTATCCGCGAGGATCACCGACAGGTGATTGGCGAGCACGAAGAATCCGTGCATCGCGATGTCGAGTCTGCGTACGCGGTTGTATCCCGGCATGAAGGTGTACCAGTACAGCAGGCCGCTGGCCCTGTAGATGAAAGGTTCACGAGGGCCGGGCAGAATGCCGTTGGCCGTCAGCTCTGTTTTGAGGTCGAATCCTTTCGGCGGGTTAAGCGCCGGGTTTCGCAGCGCGACGCCCCAGAGCCGCTCAAAATTGGCCCTGACCGCCTCCCGGTCGGCGGGCGGGATGCTCCCCACAAATCCTGGGGGGCTGGTCGGTGCGATGACGCGTCCGACGACCTCCGAGCCGGCATTCGGATCGTTTGCCTGGGAGCGCACGTGCGTGGCTCCGCCCGACAATCCCGTTACCGTTAGCAGGATCCAGAACCGTGTAAACGACCGCAATCGAAGCATAGGCCACCTCCGGGGAAATCAGGGGACGCTCACCTAGTCTGCCGCTTTCAGAATTTCTATTTTGTCGAAGGATCTCGGCATGCTTGCACCAAGCACAATGCCAAATCTTCGCCATTTTCCATCCGCCCTGTCAATGTCCTATCTCAGTTCTTCGTCCGGCTCAGTTTGCACTGATATCCGGCTCAGAGACTCTGCTATGATTCAGGCACCCAATTCATGATTTAACACACATCGAGCAAATGAGTGAGATCCATGCAGCGAACATCAAGAATCAAGCATATTTCGTTCTGGTCGCCCTATTTCATGCCCCTTGCCGCTTTGTTGAGTTGTGCCTGGATTGCGCGCGGGCAAGCCATCAAGGCAACCGTTGTTTCTGCGCCCATTGAGGGAACATCGGTATCACGATGGCCGCGAGAACTTGGCTACAAGCAAACTGAACTCTATCCTCTGGCACTAACGAACTTGGGTTGCCCGCTTATTGAAGTGGATGTGGATGGCACGAAGATCCGCCTCATGCTCGACACCGGAACTTCTAGAGGTTTTCTGCTCACGAACCACGCGCCTGAAACACGATACCGCATCGAGGGACGACACGCGGAACTCAACGCCGACGGCAGTCACCGAGGAGAAGCCGCAGGCATTCGCGTGGAAACGATGACGGTTCCAGGCAAGGTCTTCAAAAGCGTTGGCGGAAGCCTTTCGGAATGGACCATGTTTTCGTCGGAACCTTTCGACGGCACCGTCGGGCTTGATTTTTTCCTCGATCGCCGCCTGACTCTGGACTATAGATCCCGAACAGTGGGGACAACGACTGCGCCCCTTCCTGAAAAGTTCGATCCTAAGCGCTATATAATCGTCGATCTGATCGACCCGCCCGGATCCCAGGGGCACATTCTGTATGGGCGAGCGCGGGTAAACGGGCGCGAAGCAATCGTCTATTTTGACACAGGCTACAACGTCTCCTTTATCGACCCGGAGTTCAGCGAAGGACTTGCGTCTGTGGAACGCCCGGGGAAGTTCAAGATCTTCCGCATTGTACAGGCTCAGCAATACGGCCCTAACGACGTGAAGCTGTAGTGCGGTCCGAAAAGGACTGTGCGCCCTGTTCCACAAGAACCGAGAAATAGCCTTAATCCCCGTGAGGTGACCTTCCACGCCTTATTTCCAGATGTCGTGATCAATCTGCGTATTAAGGTGAAGGATCTGAGGTACAACGGTGTCCTTGAATTCTAATCGAGATTACGGAAAGCGGATTCCGGACGTATAGTGGCGTTCTCGCACATTGACCTCGGTACAGGCGACGCGGCCGCCCCAGGGGGCGCCGTCCTCAGGAATCCTGAATGCTGAGCACAGCGCGTAAGAAAACTGTTCCGGCATCGTCTTTATTGCGAGGACGTCTCCATTGGAGTCCTAAGATCCATCGGCAGGCATCTGACGGTTGCCTTTCTCGCAACTTTTTCCTTGTCGCTCCGCCCGTCGATTGAACGTTTGTGTAAAGGAAGTGTGAAATGTCGTCGGCAATATTCAAGCAACACTTGTTACGATGCTTTTGCTCATTCCTATTCACCGGTACGTTTGCCCCATCTGTTCTCGCGCAGACATTCCATTTAGGATTGAAGGCCGGTGTCCCAACGACTGAGTACTTTCTGACCGGTTTTCAGTTGTTCCCCCAGAGCGGAGGCATTCAGTATTCGGCCGCAACTCGTCGCTATACCCTCGGCCTCTCAGCAGAGTGGCGCATTACACATGGTCTCGGCATCGAAGTTGATGCGCTATACAAACGTACCGGTTACGTCCACGACGAGACCTTCTTCTCCTCATCGAGTGGTGTGTTCGGTACGACATTTTTCGATGTCAAGGGGAATTCCTATGATATTCCGGTTTTGATGAAATATCGATTCTTCCGGTCCCGACGGCCGTATGCGACCGGGGGATTCGTCTTCCGCCACATAGGGCCTGTTCGGGCTCGCGGCGTGAGCACGCAGAGTGAACCTTTCCCGACGAGACACACGGTTACCACCCAGATCGATACGAGTGAACCCTACGATTTGCGAGATCGTAATTTTCCCGGATTGACGCTGGGCGGCGGCTATGAATTCGGGAGCGGTTGGCTGCGCCTTTTGCCTGAACTGCGCTATACCCACTGGCTGGGCAACATCGAGAGCGCGGGGGATGCTCTGCGCTTAAATCCGCATCAGTTAGAGTTCCTGCTGGGATTCGTATTCTTTCGGCGCTAGGATCGCTATCCCGTACGGTATCCTATTGCAGGAGAATGCGTCAGGGAGGATTCGCGTGTCAACTGAGGTAAAGTGGCGTTATCGTATTTAACCGACTGGCGATGGAAGGCCCCCAGGTCATTGAACGAGTTATCGGTGTTTCGTCCGGAATGCCGAATCAGTTCAGGTGTATGATCGTTATCGGAGTTTGGCTGGTAGGCCTCGTCGATGCAAAAAATGGAACGCGTGCGTCGGCAAGGTTGCTCGATCTCTTGACCTCATTTAGCAGCGACACAAATGCGAGGTGACGCCATGAGCTATCGTCGTTGTTCTGTGCTCTTTGTTGTCGGCGGGATAATAGCCCTCGGCGGTAGACCCATCGACAGCATAACTCTTCAGCCGTGTACTCCGATGGCTTCGATGCAGGGCATTTCAGCGCAAGACCAAGATTCAATGAGCTTCGATAATGCTCCCATGTACCTATTCGTGAGTCAAATGATGCGACGGCTCGACATTGCGGCTATTTTAGTGGACAGCAACGTCCAGCTGCAAGGATCCGTTACCATTCACAAGGATGCCCCGGTTTCCAAGCAGGAACTGATGAGTTTTTTTGTTGATGCATTGCGCGACCGCGATGCTGTACTGGTCAAATCGGGAGGCATAATGCAGATTGTCCCCATATCGCGGGCTTCAGGCGAGGGGTTCGAGACTGCAACCAGTCCGGCGGACATTGTGCCGCGCGTCCCGGGCGGTAACGTGAGGATGAGATTTGATAATGCATCGATTTCTGATTTCATCTCTGGGATCGCTGATCTGCTCCATATCACCCCTATTGTGATCAGCCCAGCGATCCGTGGAAATGTTACCCTCCTCAATGAAGCTGCGATAACGAGGGACCTTGCGTATTCAATCCTGAGCACTGTTCTCAAAAACAACGACGCCCGCATCATCGAATCTGCCGCTAACTACCAAGTCGTACCAGCTTCCAGAGATGTGCCGCAAGGCTGGAAAGTTTTCGATCGCCAGCCTGCGCTCGACCGAAGCGCTGGAGGTCAGCGCCGCTACGTGAAACAGGAAGAACTGGAATCTCACATCTTAAGCCGAGTTGAACCCGCTCTTGTGTCCGCGGACGGACACAGGCTCTCCGGAAAGGTGCAGTTGGAAATTGCCTTGAACGAACGGGGAGAGTTGAATATTTTGCGTGCCGTCGCTCCTGCTTCGTTGCCCCTCGCCGAGGCCGCGATGGAAGCTGTAAGGCAATGGCGTTTCAAACCGTTTGTGGATGCGAACGGATTTCCTCAACGAGTCTATGGTTTGATCACGATCGTATTTAATGCGCCGAAGCCGAACCTGGCGCACACATCTCGCAGTTGAATTGCCTGCGCGGCAAGCCGCTTTAGGAGAAAAAGCGGCAATTTAATGATAGGCAATTGCTTTTAATGATAGGCAATTGCTTTTAAGAGGCGGAATGAGGGTTGCGTGAGGGATGGCGTGAGCGAATGGGCAGGCGGCTCGGGAATTGTCCCCGATTTCCGGCGGGAAGCGGCTGCGGCGTCCGGGAATGGGCGCGCACGAGGTGAAGACGGGGATAAGGCGCCGTTTTCGGGCCCGCTCCTGCCGAGGCAACGGCGGCCGTTTAGAGACGGAGAGCAGCCCCGACCGTCTCATCCGGCCGCATCGAGCCACGGGCGGGCCTGGTCGAAGCCGGCGGCCTCCTCATGGTATTGGACGGATGGTCCCGGAGCGGGCGGCGGCGGGCGCTCGGGCCGGTCCCAGAGCTTCAAGTGCCGCAGGATCTTCTCGATCACCGCGGCGGCGCCGGATCGCGCTTATTTCTTCCCGGTGCTGCCCAACGCGGAATCAATCCACTCGCGCAGGAGGTTTTCGCCCCCGGAACCGAATCCGGCTTTGTAGTGGCGGATCACCCCGGCCTGATCGATCAGGAAATTGGCCGGGATGCCGGACACGCTGTAGGCGTCGCCGACTTGCTTCCGCTGGTCCCGGGCCACGAGCATTGTGACCGATGCGGGCTTCTTCTTGATGTAGAGTGGGACCAGGTAATCCTCGTCGTCGAGGCTGATCTGGATCACGACCACGCCTTTGCTCCGGTACTCGTCCTGAATTTTCTGAAGGTGCGGATACTCCGCACCGCAGGGCCCTCACCACGTCGCCCAGAAGTTCAGCAGTATGACTTTGCCCTGGTAGTCGGAGAGACTCACCTTCTGTCCGGCGACTGAGGCGAGCTCGAACGGAGGCGCGGCTTTGCCCTCGAGGGCACTGGCCGGATCCGATCGCACGGCTGTATCGCGGCTTGTCGCCTTGCGCTTCTCGACGGCCTCATTGATCAAAGCCGCGAGGGGCCGGGCGTTTTCCCGGTCGCCATAGATGCCCTCCAGCGCCTTCATAGCCTCCTGCTTTTTGGGGCCGTCGAACGAGCAGGCGATTGCAAGCGCCTTGATGGCATCGTCTGTGCGGTTCAGTTTCGCATAGGTCAGGCCAAGGTCGAGGGCAGAGGCCTCTCTCTCCGACAACTGCACGGATTCCGCCAGCGGACCCGCGGCTTCCCGGGTCAGATCCTGTGCCAGAAGAAGACGCCCCTGGGTGTAGAGCAGGTTGGCGAGGTACGCTTTCTGGCCGGTGACGGAGGATTCCATGCCCTTCGTCGATTCGAGCTTCTTCAGGTTGTTGCGGGCTTCTTCAATGGCCTTGAGCGTATAGTCCCTGGCCAGGTCGAGCTTGATCTTGTGGTCCACGTAGTACGACGCCAGCTGCTGCTGCAGCGAGACGACGCGCGCGCCCCCTTTTTCCATGACGGCCATCAGCCTCTCGGCATTTTCCAGATCGCCGGTCTTGAGATATGCACCGGCCTCGCGGGCATAGAGGACATGAAGTTTGAGGTTCTGGTCGCCGATTTCCTTCTCCATCTGCTGGTAAGCGGCTAGCTGTGCCTTCGGGTCGGTCAAAGGCGCCGCCTGCATGATCCGGTCCAGGTCGGGCCCGGAAAAGGTGAGCTGCTCCCCCGAGGGCGCGACCATCATGAGCCGGGTCCCGCCGCCGGAGCTCCCGAAATATTTGGGATCGATGGCAACGATCGCCTTCCTCACCCTGTCCGCCTCTTCGCTTTCGAAAAAGATCCCGTAGCCGTTCATCGCGGCTTCGAGGGCTTTGGGATTTTTCGGATACCGGGACTGAAGGTTCCTGATGTCCTGCCTGATATCTGCCTGGGTCTTTTCCGAACCCGAGGTCAGGCGCATCTTCGTGCGCCAGAGGGTTGGATACGCCTCGAAGAAGGTGGGGTCGAGCTTGAGGGCGCGCTGAACTTCGGCCAGGGCGGATGGGTATTTCCCCACCGAATTCAGCTTGGTCGACAGGGTCATATGCAGCCGGACGTTGTTGGCGGCCTTTACGCGAGCCCTCTCGTAGAAATCGCCCGCTTTTGCTTTGTCCTGATTATTCAGGGCCGCGGCGCCGAGTTCGAGCAGGGCCCAGCTGAACCCCGGGCTCAGTTGCAGCGACTTCTGATATTCCGCTTCCGCATCCTTGGGTCTGCCTGCTTTGGAGTAAGCCTTCCCCGCGAGGTAATGGAAGACGCCGCTCTGCGGATGCTGCTTCAGATACCCTTCGTATTCCGCGGCCAGATCTGCCGGCTTGCCCTGCTGATTGGCGATGTAATCGTTGTGGGCCTCGATATATTCCGGCGCCAGCCGGATCGCAGCCCTCAATTCAGCCACGGCTTTGTCCCGCTGCCCCTGCTTCAGCAGGTCCTGCGCCAGCGAGTAATGCTGCCTGGCCTCTGCCTGCGTGGCCCTGGTCTGCGCAGCCAGGGCCCCCGCCAAAAGGATCAGCGCAGCCAATGCCGCCAGGAGAGCCCCACCGCACTTCGCCCTTTCCGTCATACAAATCTCCACCATGAAGTGAACGCCTGCGGTCCCATTTGCACCATATCATACCCGATGCCGTGCCGGCCGGTCCGGGAAAATGACGGGCTCCGGCGGGGAACGTACTGAGAACCGGGGACGCTCACCTGTTTTGCGGGCTCAGCCCCTCGAAATAGGTTAACTAGTATAACATCCCCGATTTCTTTGGCGGTCCAGTCACACCATGATGCTTAAAGCGAGGGCGCGACAACCTGGCCCAGTTCTTGAGGTGCAGTTCTTGGTCTCGGTGAACAGTCGCAGAATCAACCTCATCTGATGTAGAATGGCAACCATCAAATAACAGGATCGTGAGTGTAAACAATGGGATTGTCTGTCTGCCTGGCATGGATGCTGCTGTGCTGCCTTCAGATGCCCCCGCTGATACCGCAGGTGGAAACACCGGGCGACCGCCCTGCTCCATCACCATTGGTGAGGGACGCCGATTCTGAGCAGCAGGATCCTCCACAGAGCACCTACACCATTAAGAGCAGGACGGCGATGGTCATCGTGAACGCGGTTGTACGCACCGAAAAGGGAATTTTTGCTGGCGACCTGCTCGCCAGTGATTTCGCCGTCTATGACAATGACGCTGCCGAAACCATTTCTCTGTTCTCGCGTGAGCAGCTCCCCCTTGCCATGGCTTTGGTCGTCGACCGAAGTCAAAGCGTCCAACCCTATCGGGTGCAGTTACGGAACATAGCGGAGATTTCACTCAAGCGCTTAAAACCTGAAGACCGCGTCGCGCTCTTTGCCTTCGATATGAACGTGACCCAATTGACCACGCTGATCGGGGACCACCAAACTGTCGCCAAAAAGGTCGCCGGGATTACAGTCGGGGATAGCACCAACATATACGATGCCCTTGTCAGTGCCGCAGACTATCTGCGCATGAATGCGCCGGACCGGCGGCGCGCAATTGTTCTTATCTCAGACAACTGCCAGACTTTCGGCAGTGTGTTCAGTGATCGTGGTGCTCTGCAGAAACTGCTGGAAGCCGGAATAGCGCTTTACAGCATCAGAACCAAGGGAGACAACCCAATAGACGCCGTGCTAGCCTGGATTTCCACGGACAACCGTTCGCCTAAGAACTAGCCGGTTTTGGGGATCCTTGGAAGGTGGTCAATCTGAGCATTCGATTGTCCCACCAGGGGACTGGCACGGGCTGATCCATGATACCGGATGCGAGGA
>JAIQGI010000099.1 GCA_020072565.1 Terriglobia bacterium | reverse complement strand
TGATCTTGGCGCCGATTACTTTGAACGCCTTCACCGAGACCGAATTCGTCGATACCATGTAAAAAGACTTGAGCATCTGGGCTACAAAGTAAAACTAACGGAAGAGGCTGCCTGAGCCTAAGAATTTTCGGAACAGAGGCCTCAGAGGATTATCGCTTCTGCATCACTTTTCTCCACGACCTCTGCGGCCTCTGCGTTGCTCTTTTGCTTTTCTTGCCTAACTGGCAAGGATCTATAGGTAGGCAGTACGAAAACCAGTTCGTGTGCCTTCTGGTGCCATGAAGTGTTCTGGGGCTTTTCAGGGGTGAGCTAATCAGCTTTGGATTCGCCTGCGGAACGACGGCGGGCGTTGCGCTGCCTGGCCTCGCAGTGCTCTTTTAGGTCGCGCAGCACGCTGATCCAGCCCTGGTTCAATATCTCCAGGGTCTCCTCATCAGCCGGCGGCGGGCCGGCATCGCGCACGGTGACTTCGCTGGTGCCCCTCTTGAGCCGAATCGTGTAGCAGATCGTGTGGCGATCCGTCCCGGCGCTCTCCCCCTCACCTTCGTCCACCCAGTGCAATTCAACCTGCGAGTCCGCTATCAGACTGGTGAAGATCGCACGCCCGCGCTGGGCCTGGCCACTGCCCCCCATCCTCCAATAGGCCTTGATCTCTCCGCCTACTCGGGGATCGGAAGTCACGCGATCACAGAACCATTGAGCCATGTCTTTTGCTTCCGTCAGCGCCCGGAAAATCACCGCGGGTGAGGCCTGGATCAGGACCTTCTTTTCGATGATGCCCGTGCCCGGATTCGCTCTCATAGGCGTCAACAATACCACAGTATGAAAGCGAACGCTCATCCCGACACCCCAAAATTTCGACGCAGTCCCCCATGCGCCATGGCGCACCCTGTGACGCATGAAAAGCTCATGTTATCCGGTTGGTGAACGTCGGGATCGGTATCGCTATCGCGGTCGCTATCGGCTTTTGCCGGCTAAGAGTTCCGATTGCGATGGCGATTGCGATCCCGATTTGTCTATTTTCGGAACAGCCTAACCGAGTTATTTTCGGAGCAGCGGGCGCGTCCCCGGCAGGGGAACAGACACTGCCTTATGCCGAATCGTGGTTCCCTTCTCTGCGGCCGCCGGGTTGAAACTTTTGGGGGTTGTGATCTCTCGGGATATAATGCGTCGTTCCTTAACGCAGTTATGTCTGCCGAAAGAGGGCAAAATGCGAAACCGGCTCACATGGGTGATTATCCTGCTGGCGGTGTTCCTGCTGGCGGGCGGTTTATCGTTCGCCGTCGAGATGTACTTCGACTGGCTTTGGTTCGGGGAGCTTGGCAAGGCCACTCTCTTCACCACCGCTCTGTATGCCAAGAGCATCATGTTTACGGCGGTCCTGGCTTTGGCTTTCCTGTTTCTTTACGGCAATCTCTGGATCGCCCATCGCGGCCCGGGCCCCATAAAGATCGGGATTCCCACACCTGACGGGCGCATCACGGCTTACACCTTTGAACCGACCACGGTGCAGCGCGTAATCGGCCTGTTGTCGCTGGTTGTGGGATTCATGCTCGCAATCCGCAGCGCAGGCCTGTGGGAGATCGTCTGGCAGTGGCGCAACCGGGTCGATTTCGGGGTGCCGGACCCGGTTTTTGCGCGCGACATTTCATTCTACTTCTTCACCCTGCCTGTGCTCGAAGAGGTGGTGCGGCTGGGGCTGCTGCTCTGCTTCCTCGCGGCCGCGGGCGCCCTGCTCCTCTACTATTTCAAAGGGGCTTTCTCCCTGCGCATCGTGCGCCTGTCCAAGCGTGGTCGCGCCGTCTCACACGTATCCATGCTTGCGGGCCTGTTTTTCCTCTTCCTGGCTGCCAACGCCTACCTGGACCGGTTTGAGCTTCTGTTCTCCGACCACCAGTTGATGTCTGGCGCCAGCTACGCGGACATATACGCCCGCATGCCGGTGCTGAGCATTCTGGTGGTAACGGCGCTGGCCGGGGCGGTGCTCTGGTTCTACAACGCCTTCGCTTCGAACTATCGCTGGGCGGTGCTGGCGGCGGGTCTCTATCTGGTCGTCTTCCTGGGCGGGAACATTTATCCGGCGCTATTGCAGAGTTTTGTGGTAGCCCCCAACGAGCTGGCGAAGGAAACCCCTCAGCTCGAGTACAACATCAAGGCGACGCTCCACGCCTATGATCTCGACAAGGTCCAGGACCGGAGCCTGTCGGGTGACAGGGCGCTCACTCCGCAGGACATCGAGGCAAACGCAGCCACCATACAAAGCATTCGCCTGTGGGACCACGGGCCGCTGCTCGACGCCTTTGCGCAGATCCAGGAGATCCGGACGTACTACGATTTCGTCTCCGTCGACAACGACCGCTACCCGATGAAAGGCGGGCCGCAGCAAATGATGCTGTCCCCGCGCGAACTGGATGCGGCCAACCTGCCCGAGCGGAACTGGATCAATGAGCATCTCGCCTATACTCACGGCTACGGCCTGACGCTCGGCCCCGTCAACCGTGCCATGCCTGACGGGCTGCCGGTGCTCGAAGTCAAGGACATCCCGCCGAGATCTACCGAGCCTGTGTTAAAAATCACCCGGCCTGAGATCTATTACGGCGAGGTCACCAAAGGATATGCGGTGGTTCGGACCGGTGCTCAGGAATTCGATTACCCCAGCGAAAAACAGAACGTCTATACGACCTACCAGGGTACCGGCGGCGTTCCCATACAGTCGTTCCTGAGGAAACTCCTTTTTGCCTTCTATTTTCGGGACGCGAACATCGTGCTCTCTCCGATGCTGAAGGCGGACAGCCGGTTCCTCTTTTACCGCGATCTGAAAAGCCGCTTCAGCCGCCTGGTGCCGTTCCTGCTTCTGGATCAGGATCCCTACATGGTGATATCCGGGGGCAGGTTGTTCTGGATCCAGGATGCGTACACACGCAGCGACCGGTATCCGTACTCGATACCAACCCCCGGAATCGGCAACTACATGCGGAATTCGGTGAAACTGGTCCTGGATGCCTACAACGGCACCGTTGACATGTACGTTGCCGATCCGGACGACCCGTTGATCAAGGTCTACGAGCGCATTTTTCCGAACGTATTTCAGCCCCTGGCGGCAATGCCTGAGGACCTGCGGGCGCACATCCGCTATCCGGAAGACATCTTCAGAGTCCAGACTTACATATATTCCGTGTATCACATGAACAGGGCACAGATCTTCTACAACAAGGAGGATCTGTGGGAGATCCCGGTGCTGACATCCTCCAGCGGCCAGCAGGCCATGTCGCCCTATTACACTATTATGCGACTGCCTCAGGAGAAGCGGGAGGAGTTCATCCTGATGCTGCCGTTCACCCCCGGGCGCAAGGACAACCTGTCGGCCTGGATGGTCGCCCGCAGCGACGGGGATCGCTACGGCCAGCTCGTGGTGTATCGCTTCCCCAAACAGAAACTGGTCTACGGCCCCAAGCAGATCGTGGCCCGGATCAATCAGGACGCGGATATCTCCAGACAGCTTTCCCTGTGGGACCAGCGGGGCTCGCAGGTGATTCAGGGGACGCTGATGGTGATCCCGATTGAGGAAGCCTTGCTGTACGTCCGCCCTCTGTACCTGAGGGGGGAGAGCGCCAAAATCCCCGAGCTTAAGCGCGTGATTGTCGCCTACGAAGACAAGATCGCCATGGAGGAGACGCTCGAAGCGTCGATCGCCAAGATTTTCACGGGGGAGCCTGTGCCGCTGGAAGCAGCCGCACCGGTGGGGGCGCCGCCGGCTGCCGCCGGTGCGCCGGCCGATCTGATCCGGCAGGCAGCCGAGGCTTACGATCGCGCCATACAGGCGCAGCGCGCGGGCGATTGGGCGGCTTACGGCGAAGAGCTCAAGAAGCTGGGTGCCCTGTTGCGGCAGCTGCAAAAGAAATGACAAATGACGGACGTCGGATTGTTCATTCGTTCCTCGTCGTTGGCGGCGTGCACTATGCCGGAAAAAGGAGGATCTGATGGCGGCCACACAGTCCTTTGACATCACCACTGGCTGTGACCTGCAGGAAGTAGATAACGCCGTAAATCAGGCGATGAAGGAAGTCCGGCAGCGCTACGATTTCAAGGGGCAGAAAGTGGACATCGATTTTCAGCGCGCCGAAAACAAACTGGTCCTGCACGCGCCGGACGAGTTCAAACTGGCAGCGCTCTGGGAGGTAATCCAGCAGAAAATGGTGCGGCGCAAGGTGCCCGTACGGAACCTTCATCTCGGCAATGCGATGCCTGCCGGCGGAGGCACCATCGTTCAGGAAGTCAGCCTGCAGCAGGGGCTGCCCTCGGAGACCGCGCGGGCAATCGTCAAGTTTATCAAGGAACAGAAAATCAGGAAGGTTCAGTCCGAAATTCAGGGCGACCAGGTCCGAGTCTCGTCCCCGACACGCGACGACCTGCAGCGGGTCATGGCACTGCTGCGTGAGCAGGACTACGGCGTCGAACTCAACTTCGGCAACTATCGCAGCCTTTAGCCCGGTTTATTCAGGAATGTGCGGGCAAAATGCACTTTTGGATGCGGGGGAACGCTGACAGACGCTGACCCTTCGGTTTTGGTCGGCATCCAATTTTGTTGCTTTTCACGGGCGCGCGCTTCGGCTTTATGAATAGTTGAGGTCAGACGGAGGCCCTACCGCAAGGAGTCCATGATCTCTTCCAAGGCTGCGGGGGCGGGGCGCACCCGATCCGAAGCCAGTTGAGCCAGCGGTTCCTCGGGCAAGTCGAGGAGCTTAGTGAAATCCGGCTTCTTCGGATCCACGTAAAGCAGCCCGGTGAGGAACTCGCTTCTTTCCCTCGTTTCGAGGAGGAGGCGCAGTGACTCAGCTTTGTTCCGGGGATCAAAATCCCGGTCGAGCTTCCTCAGGGTGATGTGGGAACCGTCGTGCAGTTCGACGATCCTTGCGGTGCCCTCTTCGTAGTCGGCGGTGATCGGCTCGAAGAATGGAACGAAGCTCACCTCGTGCAGCAGTTCTTCCATCTCCTTCGCATATTTGTAGCTTTTGGTCGAGCCGTCGTGGTTGTTAAAAGTGACGCAGGGTGAAATGACATCGAGGAATGCTGTGCCACGATGGCCGAGGGCCCCTTCCAGCAAGGCGACGAGCTGTTTGGGATCGCCGGCGAACGAGCGGGCAACGTAGCCGCAGCCGAGCTCGACTGCCAGCGCGCAGCAGTCGATGACCGGAAGATCGTTGACCACGCCGGTCTTGAGGGTCGAGCCGGGATCGGCGGTCGCGGAGAATTGGCCCTTGGTGAGCCCGTACACCCCGTTGTTCTCCATGATGTACACCATCGGGATGTTGCGGCGCAGCAGGTGCACGAACTGGCCGGTCCCGATCGATGCGGTATCGCCATCGCCGCTGACTCCGATGGCGATCAGCGTGCGGTTGGCGAGGATGGCGCCGGTTCCCACGGCCGGCATGCGCCCGTGCACCGCGTTGAACCCGTGGGCGCGGTCCAGGAAGTAAGCGGGGGTTTTCGACGAGCATCCGATGCCCGACAACTTGATCACGCGATGCGGCTCCACGCCGTACTGGAAGAGCGAGCGGATGATCTGGCTGGTAATGGCGTCGTGCCCGCACCCGGCGCAGAGGGTGGAATCCTTCCCTTTATAGTCCTGCATCAGGAGTCCGACGCGATTGGCGTTGCCTTTGGATTTTGGAGATTCCGGCTCGGCCGGCATGGTTACAGAGCCTCCTTTTCCTGCGTGACAATCGCCCGGGTCACGAAACGTGCGTCGATCGGGATGCCGTTGTAATGAAGCACGGAACGCAGCCTGGAGGCCTGCCCCGGGAAGTCGAGCGTCAGCAGGCTGCGCATCTGCCCGTCGCGATTCTGTTCGACGACATACACACGCTCGTGCTGCTTCAGGAAGGTTCCCACTTCCGTGCTGAACGGCAGGCCACGGATGCGCAGATAATCCGTTTCCAAGCCGTTTTCGGCGGCGAGCTGGTCGCGGCATTCGCCGATTGCATGGTGCGTAGTGCCGTAAGCGACAATGCCGACCGCGGCTCCGGCGCCGTTCTCAATTGCGGGCGCAGGCACAACGGAGCGTGCGTTGTCGATCTTGCGCGCCAGGCGATCCATCAGATTTGCGTAGTCTTCCGGACGCTCGCTGTATTCCGCATGCTCATTGTGGCCGCTGCCGCGAGTGAAGTACCCGGCAGCCGGATGTCTGGATCCCGGGAGCGTGCGATAGGGAATGCCATCCCCGTCAACATCCAGATAGCGGGAGAAGCCTCCCAGTCGATCGAGATCTTCATCCGACAGCACTTTGCCCCGGTCGATCGGGATGTCGTCGGGATACTGGAAGGCTTCGGACATCCAGTTGTTCATCCCGAGATCCAGATCGCTCATGCAGAATACGGGCGTCTGGAACTTCTCCGCCAGGTTGAAAGCCTCCTGGGCGAACCGGAAACACTCCTCGACGGTCGCAGGAATCAACATGATGTGCCTGGTATCGCCGTGGCTCAACAGATAGGTCGAGAGGATGTCTCCTTGGCTGGTCCGCGTCGGCAGTCCCGTGGAAGGCCCGACGCGCTGGACGTCCCAGATTACAGCCGGCACTTCGGCGAAATACGACAGGCCGACGAACTCCGACATCAGGGATATTCCGGGGCCGGAAGTCGATGTCATGGCGCGAGCACCGGCCCAGCCCGCTCCGATGACCATACCGACGGCGGCGAGCTCATCCTCGGCCTGCACGATGGCGAAGGTCGGCTTGCCGGTCTTCGGATCGATGCGGTATTTCTTCATGTAAAAGATTATCTGCTCGACGAGCGAGGTTGACGGTGTGATCGGATACCAGGTGACGATTGTGCACCCGCCAAAGACGGCGCCCAACGCAGCGGCCGTATTGCCGTCGATGATGATCATGCCGCGGGTCTTGTCCATCCTCTCGATCCGGAACGGGTCGCTCTTGGGGAGGTGGGCCTCGGCATACTCCATTCCTGCCCGGGCGGCCTTGATGTTGATTTCGGCCGCTTTCAGCTTCGATGCGAATTGCCTCCGGATCGCTTTCTCGACTTCGGCCGGATCGATCCCCAGGAGCTGAGCCATCACGCCCACATAAATCATATTGGAGAGGAGCTTGCGCAGCCGCACCTCGGTGCTGACCTGGGCGGCAAGGCTCAGGAAGGGAGCCTCATAATAGCTGATGTCGCTGCGCAGCCCTTTCAGGCCCAGTGACGCCTCTGCCAGCAACGCACCCCCCTTGATCACCGACAGTGCATCCTCGCGCGCCGTTTGCGGATTCAGGGCGACGGCGAAATCAATCTCTGCCTTGCGCGCCAGGTAACTGTTCTTGTTGGCCCGGATGGTGAACCAGGTGGGAAGCCCGGCGATGTTGGAGGGGAAGAGGTTCTTCCCGCTCACCGGCACGCCCATTTGGAAGATGGCGCGCATCAGCACGCTGTTGGCCGACTGGCTTCCGGACCCGTTGACAGTAGCCACCTGGATGCTGAAGTCGTTGGTCACGGAGCCGCGTATTTCGCCTCGTTCCTGGTCGGCCGCGGCGACTGAAGTTCGTGTGATATCCAAGCTCACCTCTTTGAGCCCACTGGCAGTGCCTGCCTCTCTGAAACAATCTGAAGCCTCAAATTTTACCATCCGCCTCACCTATTACCAAACGCCACCCGCAGGCAGCGACTCCCATTTCGCGGAAGAAACCCAACTGAGCGGGTCGTGACCAAGCCTCGTCCTACGGATGTCCAATACCAGCCGTCCAACTGCGGATTCTCTTCTTCGTACCTGGCGGGTGTCGAAGTCCTTTTCATGAATTTCGCGATTTTCGTGTGTCTGGTAATCGCTGCCTGACCATAAAGGTGCCGGCTTCGTGATAGAATGCGACACCTATGATTGAGATTGATAGCCTGACCAAAACCTATGGTTCGTTTGTCGCTGTCAGTGAACTCTCCTTTCGCGTCGAGGCCGGGGAGGTCCTCGGCCTGGTCGGGCCCAACGGTGCGGGCAAGACTACGACCTTGCGCTGCGCGGTCGGCGTTATCCCTCCGGCGCGTGGCGAGATCAGGATCTGCGGCCACTCACTCGAGCGCGAGCCGCTTGCGGCCAAACAGGAAATTGCCTTCATGCCGGACGAGCCGCGGCTCTTCGACTATCTGACGGTCAGGGAGCATTTGCAGTTCACGGCCAGAATCTATGGGGTGCGGGACTTCCAGGCGGGCGCTGCTGCCCTGTTGGAGGAGCTGGAGCTTAAGGAAAAAGCCAATGCCCTCCCGGCCGAGCTCAGCCGCGGCATGAAGCAGAAGCTGGTCATCGCCTGCGGCCTGCTGCATGCCCCGAAGGCACTCCTGTTCGACGAGCCACTCACGGGCCTGGACCCGATCGGCATCCGGCGCATGAAGTCAACAATCCTGAAGCGGGCAAGGGAAGGGGCGGCTATCATCATCAGCTCGCATCTGCTGCACCTGGTCGAAGAGCTTTGTGACCGCGTTCTCATTCTCAACCGGGGTCGCAAGGTCATTCATGGTTCGCTTGAGGAGATTCAAAGGAGTCTGCCGGAGTTGCGCGGTGACACCAGTCTGGAAGAGATGTTCCTGCGCATCACCGGTCATGCCGAAGACGGGACCGACTTGAAATGATCGCAACCTTCCTCTATTACCTGTCCCGTAGTTTCTGGAATCGCGTCGTCTCGTCGCTGAAGCGGCTGCGGCAGCCGAAGTACCTGATTTCGGCTCTGGTCGGCTTGGGATATATGGGCTTTTTCTTCATCCGGCCGCTTTTTTTACGACACGGGACGCGCACGGCCGGGCCGATTGCCCTGGATTCAGGCGTGCTTCCGGTGGTGGAGACGGGTCTGGCATTCCTTCTTCTCATCCTCATCCTCCTGCCCTGGATTTGGCCGGGGCGGCGTGGCGGGGGCCTGAAGTTCACCGAAGCGGAGATTCAGTTCCTGTTCCCGGCGCCGATTTCGCGCAGAGCGCTCATCAACTTCCGCCTGATCAGGATGCAACTCGGCATCCTGTTCGGTGTCCTGATTTCCTTTTTGTTTTTTGGGCGCGGCGGGATCTTCGGGCACCCGGTCTATGCTCTGGTAGTGCTCTGGCTGGTCTACTCCTTCCTCGGCCTCTATCACACAGGGACTTCCCTGGTCCAGACGAGCCTGGCTGAGCACGGCCGTTCCGGCTTCAAGCGGCAGGTTTGGACGCTGGCCTTGCTGGCGGCCATTGTCGTTTCAGTGGTGATCTGGATGAAATGGTTTATTCCGCCGCTTCCTGAAGTTGCGCCCGCGAAGCTCTCGGACTTTTGGGCCTGGGTGATGAAGGTGACGGAGGCGGGACCCGCCTATTACTTTCTGTATCCTTTCCGAACCCTCGTGCACCCGGTTTTCGCGCCCGATCCGGCGACGTTTCTGCTGCGTCTCATCCCGGCCTCGGCGATTCTGGGTCTGGCCTATCTGTGGGTGATGCGTTCGGACGTGAGTTTCGAGGAAGCCTCGCTCGAACTGGCGAGGAAGGTCGCGGCCCGGCTGGAAGCGGCCCGGAGCGGCGCCTTGAGAGGCTCAGGGCGTGAAGCGGCCAAGGTTCGCCGGCCCCTGTTTCAGCTTGCGCCTGCCGGCTTCGCGCACACTCCCATATTCTGGAAGAACCTTATTTCGGCAGGCAGAATCAGCGCACTGCGGATACTGATTCTGCTCCTTTCGGTGGGCGTTGCATTCGCGATCCCCGCATCCGCCCGCGGAGGGAGGGGCGAGGTGTTGCCCGCGATCATCGGGTCGCTGGCCGCGATGTTGGCGGGATTTCTGACACTCCTCGGACCCATGATGATTCGCGATGACCTGCGCAGCGATCTGCTTCAGGTGGATTTGCTTAAAACTTACCCCATACCGGGATGGAGCCTGGTGTTGGGCGAAGTGCTCGCGCCGGCCGCGCTCCTGGCCGCCGGCGAGTGGTTTTTGCTCCTTGTCGCGGCATGCGTCCTGCCGACCGCAGGCAGCATTCACCCTTCTGTTACCCAGCGACTCCTGGTGGGTCTGAGCGCCGCCTTCCTGCTCCCTTGTTTCAGCCTGATTGGCGTGTTGATTCAGAATGCGGCCGCGCTGCTCTGGCCTGGATGGGTCGAACTCGGCAAGGCGCGCCGCCAGGGCGTCGAAGCCATGGGCCAGAGACTCATTACCATGTTGGCCACCGTGTTTGCCCTCGTTTTCGCCGTGATTCCCGCGGCCCTTCTTTTCGCGGCCGTTTTCTTCCTCGGTTCCTGGCTGATCGGACTGGCAGTCCTCCCGATCGCAGCACTGGTGGCTGCGCTCGGCTTGCTCACCGAAGCAGGGCTTGCCATACTCTGGCTCGGCCGCCTTTACGACAAATTCGATGTCTCCCTCGAAACGGTCGGCCGCTAGGACTAGCCTCGATTTCCACGGTACTGGAAATGACTAACGCTTGGGCCACTGAGGCAATCAAGCGAAACTGATGACCAGTTCCTTGTTTCCAAACCATGGCATCGGGGTTGATGTGTCAGCAAGCCCCGAGGCCACAAGA
>JAIQGI010000098.1 GCA_020072565.1 Terriglobia bacterium | reverse complement strand
ACGCTCGCCTTCACTCCGCTCCGGGGCAACCATCCCCGTCTCTCTCTTCAATTCTGCTATTCCCATCTTGGATTTTCACCCTACCCTCTACATTAAATTAGCATGGGGTAGGTGTCTCAGCATCATAGGCACAGAGGGAGTTGCTCGGCTTGTTGTCCCAAACGCCTTACGCTTCCATCAGACCTTCCAGGCGTTGATTGATCGCAAGCATGTCCCCTCCAGGCTGTGTCTTGGTGCTGCAGACCTTCGGCCCCTTCGTCGGGAAACAGAACCCTTGGTGGTTTCCTCAGACGTGCTGCACCACACTCCAGATACGCGTGCGATCCGAGAGGCCTGCCGTGTGACCCGAACTCGCGGCGAGGGAAGAATTACCCCGTACCATAGAGGCGTTCTCCATCGTCGCTTGCTCTTCCCGATCGTGCGCCGCCTGATGAGGCTGACAAACATCAAGCATTTTGGAGCGGATTCCGGGGGTGAGGCTGTTATGGTTGAGGAGTTCATTGGCATGTGCGACGGCGCTTAATATCCCATCGACAGGGGGTACAGCAGCCGGAAGATGCGCAGGCTCTTTCGCCGTTGCGGATTCGAGATGGTCCGGCGGGAGATCCACTTTTTCTCTGCCCGTTTCGTTCCCTTGCAGCTGGCGCGCTACCGCGCGGTTCACTGGCTCCTGGACAAGTACTTCGGGACCATGATATATGCCACCTAGGGGCGGGCACATGGGGGCTGATCAATGGTTCCCCGCTGCGGCAAATGTCCGAGGCCGGCAGGAGGCGTTTTATGATGTCCCTCATCATCCGGAACAGGGCGAGCGAACGGAGTCTGTGCGAGAGGCTCTGCGAGTGCTCAGACCGCGCGGAATTCTACGGATTGTCGAAGGGAACGCAAATGACCTGATCGGGCTGGTCTTTGCCTTGCTCTTTAAGCATGAGCGATGCATGTTGGTAACGAGATCGCACTTGCTGGCCTCATCTGTAGGGTGCATGGTTAGGCCAAACAGGTTGACCGTGCGCATGGAAGAGCCTTCAACACTCTCAAGGCTGCTGTTCCGCTATGGGTTCGGATTCCCCAACCTCGGTCGACGCTAAACCATGATTCGAATCCTCGATGGGTGGAGCGGTCTTGTGCGGCGGCCGATTCGACAGAGGTGCAGGGCCTATTCGATTCTGACCATCTCGAAGAATCCAGTGCGGTTATGGTAACAGTAACTTCGATGAACTCTCCGGAAGATACCCAAATTTGCTCCGCGGAGGACAAACCGTACCCAAGGTTGACATTGCTTATAGCATGGGATGGAGAAGACCTTGTAGTGCTCGACCGGATGGTCAAAACGAGGCCAGGATCTGCGCTCAGAAATCTCGGCCCTGCCGCCGACGCAGGAGTTCATAGCCCTTCGGCGCGCACCAGTTCGTCGTTGCCGGCGGATTGGATCAGCGCTGGCGATTCCGATACCAGCAACTGGGCAGATCGGCTGAATCGGCTCGGCGTGATTCGCCTGCGCACAGTCTACTCGAAGGACTCATTGGGGCATCTTCGATTCCGCTCGATATCAGAGGATGATGTAAACTCTATCAGCGGCTGTCGCGTGTCGGTTGCAGAGAAATGAAACAGGGAACCAGGATAATGCGGGTATGGGTATGTTGAACGCCGGAACTTCTCCTGCGGCGGTGAGTCTGGAGCAAATTCTCGCCGCGTACGACTACCTTGTGTCGCGGTTTGGGTATGCTCCGGTCATTCAGCCCGGCAGAATTGAGATTCTTGGGTGGGATCTGGAGTATGTCTGCGGCCCCGCGCTGGCGAACTTCATCGATCAGATCATGGTGCGGCGACTGAACGATTTTGTGCCGGACAGCGACCACCCGGTCATCCTTGATTGCGGCGCCAACATCGGTTTCAGCGTGCTCAATTACAAGCGTCAGTTTCCCAAGGCGAAAATCGTCGCTTTTGAACCCGACCCCCAGTTCACCCCGGTACTGCGCAGGAATCTCGCCCGGAACGGCGCAGCGGATGTCGAGGTGGTCGAGGCAGCGGCCTGGATCCGTGAAGGGGAAGCGAAATGGCTGTGTGAGGGAATCGATGGCAGCAAGATCATTGATTCAAATCAAGAGGATCCAGGCACAACTCGCGTGCGGACGGTTGATCTGGCAGACTACCTGGCCGATCCGGTCGACCTGCTGAAGTTGGACATTGAGGGTGCCGAATATCAGGTAGTTACGCATCTCGGCAACCGCCTGCACACAGTCAAGAATGTTGTGATCGAATGTCACCTCGATCAATCCAACATCATTCGTTTCGGCAAAATGCTGGAGGCCCTGGTTGCGGCCGGATTCAAGGTCAGCGTGAATTCGTTCGGCCTGTGGCGCGATCTCGTCCGCCAGTCGCCGGTTGCGCAACATCACTGGGAGCAGTATTTGCTTGTGGCGGCTTGGCGAAATGTGATACCCGAGTCCGCTTCCACGGATGAGTTCTTGCCCTATGCCGGGGCGCGATCCGCCCTGGAACTGCAGACGCTCCGCGCGGAGGCTCAGCATCTGCGCCAGGCACGTGATGCTGCGGAGTCTGATCTGGATGCACTCCGCGCCCGCGCGTCTGAGAATGAGGGACGGGCGCCTGATTGCTCTCAGGTGCTGCAAGGCTACCTCATGATCGGCAGGCACGCCCTTGGAGTCCGGCACCTCAAAGCGCCCTTCCGAAATGATGGAGTGCTGTGCTGGGTCACGACGATTCCGGACCTCGAATCTGGCGCAGACGACGAGAGCGACCCGACGCGCTCGTCGTTGTTGCTGTTCGAGGATGAGAATATGTTGGGCCCGCCGCACACACCGCACGATGACATCCGCGTGAAGGGCGGCGGGGGTTATTCGCACTGGCAGGCGAATCTCTACTTCTCATCCTCGGACGGTTCCGATCCCAATGCCAACGCGCGTAAATACACTATCGTATTCGTCGAAGTGGCGACCGAGGGCTTGCTGGA
The DNA here is from genome assembly GCA_020072565.1 of Terriglobia bacterium. Taxonomy (NCBI): domain Bacteria; kingdom Pseudomonadati; phylum Acidobacteriota; class Terriglobia; species Terriglobia bacterium. The sequence continues at coordinate 7,726 of JAIQGI010000098.1, read as the reverse complement.
CGCCGGCGCTGGCCAAATCTTCGCGAGCCAGGCAGCAGTTGAGGCCCAGAAAGTCAGCCTAAGTCGGCGCGAAACCGAGCTTGCCGATCGTCAAGCAAGATTGGATCAACGCGAAGCCGGTTTGAACGCCGGCAGAGCTCAGTTGGCTCAACGGGAAGAAGCCTTGGACGGGCAACTGAGCAAATACAACTCCCTGCTTCTCGTTCGTGCTGGAGTTTTCTTGCGGCGGATCTTCAAGACATGAGCCTGAATCGTCGGATGCTGAAGATGTCGCGCTACCGACCAGACAAATACGCGTTTTCTACGATCGGCTGACGGGACTGTTATCTCTATGTGTGGAATTTGTGGCGTTCTCTATTTCGACCGTGCCCGGCGTGTATCGGAAAGACTGGTTCATCAAATGGCCCATGTCCTCCATCACCGCGGACCCGACGACAGCGGCACCTGGGTCAACAACAATGTCGGTCTCGGTCAAGCGCGCCTCTCGATCATTGACCTCAGCCCGCTCGGCCACCAACCGATGGCAAACGAGGACGAGACCGTCTGGATCACACTGAACGGGGAGATCTACAACTTTCTCGAGTTGCGCGCCGAGCTGGAAAAAAAAGGGCACCGGTTCCGCTCGCGCACGGACACGGAGACCGTCCTTCATCTGTGGGAAGAAGAAGGCGAGCGCTGCGTCGAGCGCCTGCGCGGCATGTTCGCCTTCGCGATTTGGGATGGAAACCAACAGAGCCTTTTCCTGGCGCGCGATCGCGAAGGGAAAAAGCCTCTCTTCTACGCGCCGCTGCCGGATCGGGTCCTCTTCGGCTCAGAAATCAAGGCGATTCTGCAGGATCCGGAATTCAAGCCCGAGCCGGACCTCGAAGCCATCCACCATTATCTGGCCTACCAGTCGGTTCCTGCGCCCTATTGCGCCTTTCGGGGTATCAGGAAACTGCCGCCCGCACACTCGCTTTTGATCAAGCACGGCCGCGGCACACCCCGGCGGTATTGGAAATTGTCATACCGCAACCAGTTTGCTGTAGACGGTGAACACGATGTGACCGCACTGCTTGAGGAGATCATCGAGCGCCTGCGCGAGGCGGTGCGGATTCGCCTGATGAGCGACGTGCCGTTGGGCGCTTTCCTTTCCGGTGGGGTCGACTCGTCTATAATCGTCGCCTTGATGGCGGGCTTGATGGATCAGCCGGTCAAGACCTTTTCCATCGGATTTACCTACGAGGAGTATAACGAACTGCCGTTTGCACGCATGGTCGCCCAGCGTTACAGCACGGATCATCACGAGTTCGTCGTTACGCCGGACGCGCAGGCGATTTTCCCCGAACTCGTTTGGCATTACAACGAGCCCTTCGCAGATTCCTCGGCAATTCCAACGTATTACGTTTCCAAGTTGGCGCGCCAGTATGTAACCGTTGTGTTGACCGGTGACGGTGGCGACGAGAACTTCGCGGGCTATCCACGGTATCAGAACCAGGGCAACTACTCCCTCCGGCGCACGTTTCCGTCGCTCTTCTCGCGGTTGACTCGCCCAGATCAAATCTTGCGTGCGTTTGTCTTGAGGAACGATTGGCGCCGCACCTTTGCGCGTTTGAAAGACCTCGACCAGCAACGATTGCTTTACTATCTCCGGATCACACACTTTCACGAGAATTACCAGGCGCAGCTGTACACCCCTGAGTTTCGACGGCGTCTCAACGGCGTCTGCACAGTTGACTTGATGCTGGATAAATATCGCCATTCCGACGCGCGCGATTTCCTCGATGCGACGCTTGACGTGGACCTCGGGCTCTACCTTCCGGATACTCTGATGACCAAGAGCGACATAGCTGCCATGGCTCACTCACTCGAACTCCGCGCGCCTATGTTGGACCACAAGTTTCTTGAGTTCGTCGCGCGCATTCCTTCGAACTTAAAACTCAAGGATGGCACGGAGGGCAAGCATATATTCAAGAAGGCGGTCGAACCCTACTTGCCCAAGGAGGTCATCTACCGGAAGAAAATGGGTTTTGGGGTACCGATTGATCATTGGTTCCGCAACGAGCTGAAGGAGATGGCATACGACACGTTGCTGGGTCCGCCCGCGACTCGGCGTGGCTATTTCAGACGCGAGTACATCGAGAGTTTGTTGAACCGCCACCAGTCGGGCGAGACGTGGCAGTACCTGATCTGGAACCTGCTGATGCTCGAATTGTGGCACTTGATGTTCATTGACCGGACTTTGTCCATTCCGGCAGATCATGCCGCAGGTGTCCCATGAAGCCGCGCGGGTTGATGATCATCCACAATTTTCGCCCAGGCCCAGTCGGGGGTGCAGAGCTCCAGGCAGAGCGCCTTTCCGCACAACTCGTCCGCCTGGGCCATTCGATGCAGGTCCTGACTTGGCTGACGGTGCCCGACGCTCCCCAGGAAGAAACCTGCGCCAACGTCCAGATTCACCGCGTCCCGCACCGTTTGCCGTACTGGGTCAAATGCGATAATGCCAAAACATTCCGCTATCTGGTGCTGCATCGAGGAACCTATGATCTGCTTCACGTGCACATGGCTTTCGGGCACGCAGTCGTCGCCGTCATCGTCGCTCGTTGTTTCGGCAAGAAGTGCATCATCAAGATTGCGTGCGCTGGCCAATATGGCGACTTGTGCACTTTTTCCAGGTTCGAGAGATTCGATAAAGCCCTGCGGATATTGCGCCTGGCAGACGCAATGGTCGCCGTGAGCAGCGAGGTAGAACAAGAACTATTGCACTATGGATTCCAGGCCGAACGCATCGTCCGTATTCCGAACGGAGTGGATGCGACATATTTCAGGCGCACGCAGCCATTTCCCGACTATCGCAAGACGCGCTTTGTTCTAATCGGCCGGCGTCACCCGCAGAAAGGTATTGACACCGCATTGCATGCAGCGCGAAAACTCAGTGAAAAGGGCCTCCGCGACCAGTTCGAGATTAATTTATACGGCCCGGATTACCCGGAGTACGATTACCGCGCCATGGCTGAGGAATTAGGCGTTGCGGACATTGTGAGGTTCTTTCCTTTCGAAAAAGAAATTCTTGTCGTGTATCAATCTTCGCACTGTCTTCTGTTGCCTAGCCGGGGTGAAGGGCTTTCTAACACGTTGCTCGAAGCGATGGCGATGGCAATGCCGACGATCGCCACTTCTGTTAGCGGCACACAGGATGTGATAGACGATGGGAAAAACGGCATCCTCATCCCACCCGATTCACCCGACATGCTTGCCGCCGCGATGTCAAAAATCATTTCCAGGCCGGACTGGGCGAACCTGTTGGGAAAAACCGCGCGACAGAAGGTGGAGACTTGCTTCTCGTTGGAAAGTGTGGCGTGCCGGTACTCGGAATTATACACAAAATTACACCAACGTTATCCTTCACTCTCAGAACACCATCAGTGAGGGTACGATATTGATGATGCTCCCGTTACCTTCGACTCAAATATCTCCATTGATTGACGCATCAATTTCAACGAGGCCAATCGGCAAAATCCGGCACGAGATCGGACTGGCCTATATTTCTATCACTGATCACCCGGAATTGAGCTCCCATGACCGCCCCTCGTCGGCGATTGTGTTGGAGGATGGCGTCCCCTTGCCTGGCCCAGCAAACGCGACGCACAACGATATTCGCCGTCTTGGCGCCGGTCGATTCTCCTTCTGGCATAACGTCGTTTATTTTTCTACGCCGGACAACAGCGACCCGCGCACGAACGGACGAGATTACTCAATCGCGTACACGCCCTTACCGTTTGGTCGTTTTGGCGTGCTGGTCCCGTGCCGCTGGTTTCGGAAGGGAGTGCGAACAGTAATGCGCCTAACCAGCTTTTTCGCGGCTGAGCAACGGCAGCAAGCACTCTGGGGCGCATTGTACTGGTTGTGTTTTGCGTACATTCTCTGGCGCGGGAACAAGGCATCCCGCGCAAAAAGGAGTTGATATGTCGTCCCGATTCGGGCACCGCGCTCGGCTCTCAGAAATCCGGCCCGAAATCGGATTTGCCTATATCGCGCCCACACATCGGCCTGCGTTGAGTGCGCACATACATCCCTCCTCTGCCTTTGTTCTGGAGGATGACACGCCCCTCCCGGGACCGGCGAATGCGTTGCACGAGGACATTCGCCAAAAGGGCCGAGGACGCTATTGCTTTTGGCACGATTCCGTCTATTTTTCTACATCGGACAACAGCGACCCGAACACAAACGGCCGCTGCTACGAGATAGCCTATGCAAATGCATCGCGCTTCATAGTCTCTGCTTGTCTGCAAAAGATCGGTGATCTGGTGAGCATGGCTCAGCATTCTCGACAACCGGCAGAAGAAAGTCCCATAAACCTCCAAACTCGCAATTCAGCCCCGGAAAATCTGCAGAAAGACGTCGAGTATGCCGTCCAGGTGGGAGGGTGCTGGATGCGGCTATTGTCCGAAGCTCGCTTAAGCCTTGATGGCAAGGTAGTTCTCGAGATTGGACCGGGCATCAACTTCGGGAGTACGCTTTTGCTCGCCTGCCTGGGCGCTCAAGCAATGGTTGCTGATCGCTTTCTTGCGCCCTGGGATGACAATTACCACCCGAGGTTTTACGCGATGCTTCGCGCATGGATCGAGAGGAACCATCCGGAGGCAGACTTGAGGCCTCTGGATGCCATTCTCTCGCAGGGTAGGTACTGCGCTGAGAGTATCCGATGTCATGCCACTCCCCTGGAGAGACTCAGCGGTATCCACGACGCGAGCGTGGACGTCATTTTTTCCAATGCCGTCCTGGAACACCTTGCCCATCCCAAGGTGGCATTCAAGCAACTTGCTCGTGTCTCGAAATCCGGCGCCATCGGCTTTCATCAGGTCGATTTCCGTGACCACAATGACTTTTCCAATCCGTTGGAGTTCCTATTGAACGCCGATCGGGCTTTTGCCAAGGAATTCACTCAACGGCATGGCGAGCGAGGCAATCGTTACCGCCCAATGGAGTACGCTGCATTCCTTAAAAACGAAGGATTTCGAGTCCGTGCCTTCTCCCCAACTTGTCTTGCAGAGGAAGCATATCTAGCGAACTTCGTGCCGCGCTTAAGGCGCGCCGTCGGTTCAAAATACCAAAATGAGAATGTTCTCAATTTGAGAGAAATCTCGGGATTATTCTGCGTGGAAAAAATCTAGTTCGAGCGTGCCGGCCATGCGAGTTAAGAATCGTCTTCCCAAATTGTGCCTTACCAGTCCGTGGAACTACCCACTCTTCAACTCCGACTCTGACTCCCACTTCGGCGGGTGGGAAGTGCGAATCTCTTTGATCGCGAAAGAAGTCGCACAGCGCGGGAACCTTCACGTAACTCTAATCGTCGGAGACCATGGCCAGCCCCACGTCGAACACAGGCATGCTGTCGTGCTCTACTCATGGATTGGCCGGGCTATTTGGGGAATTCCTGCGCAAGAGCCGAAGCCGATCATTCCAGCCCACAAGCAAGGCCTCATTGAGAGTTTGAACACAACACTCCGAGTCGGAATTTCGGCCATAAAGCGGAAGCATTCGCAAGCCGCGCCGCTTGGCGGTCAAGTGGGTCCCTATACTATCACCCAGGAAATGATCTCAATCTATGACGAGGTCGATGCAGATATTTACGTCGTGCCCGGCAACTCGCAATTCTCCGGCGAAGCCGCTTTCTATTGTCGCCAGCGCGGAAAGAAGTATGTGTTTCTATCCGGATCGGACTATGATTACTCTCCAGAATACAAAACGTCTCCCGATCAATACGACATGTACAGTGTCCCGCATGCGCTGAAACTTTATGCGATCGAAAACGCAGCGCTTCACATTGTCCAAAATGAGCGCCAAGCAAATCTCTTAAGAGACGAATATGGCCGCTCCTCTGTGATCATCAAGAACCCAATTGACCTGAAACCGCTTTTCCCCCGTAACGCGACAGCCAGGACAATTCTATGGGTCGGCAAATCTGATGAGCGAACTAAGCGGCCTTCCATGATGCTGGAGTTGGCACGCCAGCTCCCACAATATAGATTTGTTATGGTCATGACATTCACGGTGAAGGAAACGCACGATCGCTGTATCAAAGAGGCTAGCACCTTATCGAACGTTACTCTTTTGGAACGGATACCCTTTTCCCAAATCGAACGCTTTTTCGCGGATGCGCGCTTGCATGTCAACACCTCTACCGTTGAAGGATTCCCCAACACCTTCTTGCAAGCAGCCAAGTACGGCGTGCCGACTCTCTCGATTCAGGTTGATCCGGGTGAAATGCTGTCGAAATACGGTTGCGGTCTCGTATGCGCTGGAGATTTTGAACAGTTAAGAGACAAAGTTCAAACTGCAATGACCAACGATGTCCTGTACTCCATACTTAGCCGGCAATCAGAAAAGTATGTCCGAGAAAGTCACGATAAAAATCTAATCATCCCGAAGTATGAACAGGCATTTACTTCGGTTCTGCTCGGTGCCTCTTAGATCCGGTCACTCTCAATTGCCGCACTGCGACTGTTTGACTCCAAGAAGTGTGCGCTCAGAAAAGGTGCACTCTCCTTCCCCAATTTGAGCAGAATTCCCGCCCAAATACCGAAAATCCTATCGCCAAGATGCACCAATCGAGGATACCCAACCCTGGCTTCGTTGCGTGATAACCTCCGAGGGAGGATTGCCGGCTCATCCATGCTCATTCACGAACAAAGCGGGTCAATCTGTTAGGTCTGAATCGCTTGGATAGGCAACAGGCACATACAAAATCCAGGATCAAAGCAGGTTCTACCAAAACTGAATTCATAACAATTTGCAAATGTATGCTAAATTGGTTTTTAGACAAACTCCCTTTATACCCACCTCTCAAGGATTGGCATCTCGCCTCAGGTCATCTTTTAACCATAGAAATACTAAAATAGACCCGCCAATGATGCTCACCACATAACTCACTACCCGGAGCGGCATTGAGAACGAGGCCGGCCAGAAGATCTCATGCCTTCGCCATTCGTTAGCGGGTCCGTGTTATCCGAAGAGAAAAAACAGAAGTACTCTCCCCACACCGAAAAGCGCCCTTCCCCCTTCTTCGCGATGTCCTCATGCATGGCGATGGAAAGTCCGAGAGAAATGCTATTCTCCTAGATCGCCGCCGGCGACAGCTCATGCCCACCGGGAGTCAACGGATGCGGTTCCGCAATCACGAAGCCATCTGAAGTGATTTCAACTGCCTGCCCGGGCCTCAACTGCAACAACTCCTGATCGAGCAGAATAGAGAGACTCGAGGCCGACCGTGCGTTTGAAGTCACGAGCGCGCATGCTCGGCGATTATGATTCCGCATCAGCGGAATCTGGAATCGAACCACGAAGAACCCGCGCCCTGCAAACGTAAGAAGTTCCTGCTGCCCCAGCTTACGGACCAAGACCGCAAACATGGGCTAGCGCGCATTGCTACTTTGGATCTTTGCTTTCTGGCTGTCGAGGTGGGCAGGATTCCTCCTCAATGTAACGGCATTGGGCCCGTCCTTGATTGGCCGCCTAAACCTGGCGCCACCTCTAAAATCTGCGATTAGTTGGGTCAGCAGGGGCGATGGATTGAGTAACGTCGCTTCTAAGGCGAGATGTTGAAATAGCCGCTGAACACGTAAGTATCGAACGGCGCCGTCGAACCGGCGTTGCGCACCCAGACCGCAAAATTGTATTGGCCGGCCACCGTCGGCGTCCAGATAAAGGTGTTGCTGGTGGTGTAGTCTTGCACCATCGTCCAGGC
>JAIQGI010000097.1 GCA_020072565.1 Terriglobia bacterium | reverse complement strand
CCAATCACGCAGGCTCGGCGGCAGCAGCAGGAGCTGCTCCGGACAGTAGGAACGATATGTTTTTGCCATGGAACATAAGGTAAATTTCTCGAGCCCGCCGATCAATAGAAATCAGACAATTCTCGGACGGACTCCTAGGCTTCTTTTTCTGGGCTGTATGCTCTCATAACTCAAAACGCCTGTGCAGGATAGCTAATCGGCAAGCGCATCGCTCTTGATTACTGCTGGCATTCCGTCGTCGATACTTACGCCCAACCCACGCTTTGTGTAGCAGACAGATACGATCTGTCCGGGGACGATTTCACCTTTGTCGGAAGGGAAGTGAACAGACCTGACCTCTATGTGGTCGCGAAGGCAATAGAGCACGCTCAGGATCGAGAGTTACCGGCCGTTAGGACTTACACGAGTTCAGATCGAATTGCGAATGAAATCATGACGTCTACGCCTAAATACATTTTCAATGTGAATACAACAGTTACGCATCCTGATTCTTCCCACGAACTGATTTGGTTGGAAGGCAACGAAGTCCGAGAGTTTACCCTAACAAGGAACCGGGGATCGTGGCTTATAACCGCCTTCCGCTATTGACTTGCCGATCATTATGGCCGAAGACGGCCTGACTGGAAACTGCGAGCTCCGCACCTCCGAGGCTCATTTCGCCTATAGAGGAGCTATACCGAAATTCCGTATCCCGCATTTCTGTTAGGAGTTATAGTCCTCGCCCGGACGAGATTTCAGGCAATGTTTCCCCGAGAGTTGATATAAGGCACCGTTATCAGCACCTGAGGGAGGAGACGCACCGAGGGGTAACGGCGGCCGGATCAGAATCCTGACTGGCCAAGAGACAGCTTGAACTGCCTATCCTTTCGGAGCGCCGGCGAGCCAGGACACGATCACGCCGATGGCCAGGCCGCCGAAGCCGAGCTGCAGAAAATGCAGCGGCGCCAGGAAGAACGTCGTAGCTACGGCGAACTTGCGCACGAAGTTGATAAAGTGAATCCTGCGCGTTTTCATGCAGACGCGAATCATGCCATGCAATCCCGCGCGGGCAAGGACGCGGCCGTTTTTTCCGCGGATTCCGGCGAGTGCGGCACTCGCCGGAGTGGTGCGGTGATTTTTCTGCGCCTCAAAGCAAAGAAACGCATATACTGTGGCCTGCTGCCCAACGATATGTATGGCGTGTGTGAAGGTCCTCCCCTCCCCCTGGCTGTAGGAGCAGCACGGCCCGGGACCTCTGCCGCATTCCGGTTGGATGATGCGTTGCGCCTGGCCCGGCCTCCCGCAAGCTGGCTTTGGAATGCCCAACGGCCCGGCGCCGACGCCATCCCGTTTAAGCTCTCAGATCGAAGCGGGCATGTGGGCGGGATTCGGTCTGTTCCACGAAGAGGTGTCTGCAGATGGTTGACACAGTCGGCGTCGCGCGATCCCGGTCTTATCGTCTTCTGTTCGTCGGCATCCTGGCCCTGGCGATCGGCCTCGCCGTGCGGCCGGGAGCCGGGCAATCGGGCAGCAACGAGCCCTGGCGGGCAGCCGCCTTTTCTTCCGATCCCAAGGCTCTATTGCGTGCCGCGCTCGCGCTTCCGGTTGCGGAGGGCACGGATGTCCTGGTCCTGAGCGATGAACACAGCTTCGTATACGAGGAAGACGGCCGCAGAACGAGCACCCGACGCCAGGTCTATCGTGTGATTTCGGCCGCAGGGGCCGAGGCATGGGCGGACGTGACGTACGAATGGCAGCCGTGGCACCAGGAGCGTCCCCTGATCCGGGCGCGCGTGATCACGAAGGACGGGGCCGTCCACAACCTGGATCCGAAGACGCTGTCGGAATCCGAGGTCGGCCGGCAACAGGACAAGATTTTCTCCGACCGACGCACCCTGAGTGGCCCGCTGCCGGCCGTCGCCCCCGGCTCGATCGTCGAGGAAGAGGCGGTCATCAGGGACAAGGCTCCATTCTTCGACCGGGGCGAGGTCGTGCGCATCCCCTTCGGACGCTCGATGCCGGTGCGCCAGACCCTTCTCAGCATCGACGCACCCCCCTCTCTGCCGCTGCATTACGAAGTTCACCTCGTTCCCGGCCTGCAGCCGAAGCGCACCGAATCGCGGGGCCGCGTGCGGCTTCTGTTCGAGCAGGGACCGCTCGAGGCCAATGTCGACCCTCCGGATTTTCTTCCTGCCGAAGAGCACCGTTATCCGAACGTGACTTTTTCAACGGGCTTGTCCTGGCAGGCCGTCGCCTCGCGCTATGCCGAACAGGTGGAAGCGCAACTCCGCGGAGCTGATCCTAGGACGCTCCTGGGCGAAGTTCCGGCGGGCGCGAAACCGGGCGCAGACACGGTCGGGGCCCTGGTCGCGCGGCTGCATGCGCAGGTGAGATACACCGGCGTGGAATTCGGGCAAGCGGCGCTCGTACCGCGCCCGCCGGCCGAGGTGCTGCAGCGGAAATACGGGGACTGCAAGGACAAGGCCGCCTTGCTGGTGGCCATGCTGCGAGCTGCAGGCCGTCCGGCCAACCTCGCGCTGCTGCTGACGGCGCCCTCCCACGACATCGATCCCGGGCTGCCCGGGATGGGGCGCTTCGACCACGCAATTGTCTATCTGCCGGGAAACCCGCCCGTCTGGATCGACGCCACCGATGACTACGCCCGGGCGGGAACGCTGCCACCGGCAGCCCAAGGCCGCCTCGCGTTGGTCGTCGCACCGGAAACCACAGAGCTCGTGCGCACAGCCGAGTCGAAGGCCCAGGACAACCGGACGACGGAAACGCGGGAGTTCTTCCTCTCCGACATGGGGCCGGCACGCGTGATCGAAACCACGGACGTCACCGGCACCGTCGAGAGCTCGTACCGCTCGGCATACGTTGACGCGGATACCAAGGAAAACCGGGACGTGTTGACGCGGTATGCCCAGCAGATCTATCTGACCAAGGAGGCCCCTAAAATTGTGTTTTCCGACGCGCACGATTTCACGCGTCCTTACCGGCTCCGGCTGGAAATCGCGCAGGCAAATCGGGGCTTCACCGACATGGCGGAATCGCTCGTGGCCGTTCCTGTCACAGACCTGGTAAACCGCCTTCCGCGGGAACTGCGTAATGAAGAAGCAAAGGCGGCCGAGGGTGAGGCCAAGGAAAAACCCAAACCGCCGCGGAGCGTGGACTGGCTGCTCGAGGAAGCATCCCTCGCCGAATGGAATTATCGAATTCACCCTCCGGTTGGATTTCGGGCTTCCTCGCTGCCCAAACCGGCGACGATCCGGATGGGGCCGGCTTCCCTGTCCCGTGAGTTTAAGGAGGAGGAAGACGGCAGCGTCACGGCAACGCTCAGGTTCGACATGGGCAGCCGGCGCTTCACACCTGCTCAGGCAGAGGAGCTGCGTAAAGCCATCCTAGCGCTCGGACAGGAGGATGTCCTTGCCGTCCGCTTTGCGCACCGCGGCTTTGCCCTGCTCGAAGCGGGAAACACACGGGAGGCGCTGGTGGAATTCCGTGCGCAGGCCTCCGCGAATGCAGCCTCCGCCGCCCCTCACGTGCGCATGGCGCGCGGCCTCCTGGCTGCGGGGCTCGGTGAGGCCGCGCGTGAGGAGGCGTGTGCGGCTACCGCAGCGGACCCGAAATCGGCGCTGGCCTGGAAAATCCTCGGATGGATCATGCAGCACGATGCCCTGGGACGCCGCTTCGGAAAGGGCTTCGACTACGAAGGCGCTTGGGCAGCGTACCGCAAGGCGGTGGAGCTGGATCCCGAGGATCACGAGGCGCAGGCCGACCTTGCCATCCTGCTCGAGCACAACGCCGCGGGGGATCGCTACGCCGCCGATGCGCATCTCGACCTGGCAATCGAAGCCTACCTCGCAATCAAGGAGGAGATCAAGGAAACCGAGCTTGCCAATAATCTCGCGATCGCCTATCTGCGCGCGAAGCGCTTGCCGGAGTGCCAGGAATGGCTCAAGGCCATGCCCGCGGCCCAGAAGCGGCGCATGTATCAGCTCATGGTCTCCGCCATGGCCGAGGGCGCCCCGGCCGCCATTAAGCAGGCAACCAAAGAGTTTCCCGACGAGGCGGCCCGCCGCACCGCATTGCGCACCGTGGCGTCGGAGCTGATCCAGATGCGCGAATACGCCGTCGGCGGGGAAATCCTCGCCTCCGCCGCGCGCGGCGCCGACAATGCCGCACAGATTCTGGGGCAGGCGGAGCTCTTTTCGAGGATAAAGCGCTATGAGGACATGACGCTCTCCCCGGACGACCCCAAGACAGCCGTCAAGCGTTTCTTCGCGCTGCTCCTGTCGCCAAACCCGTCGAGGGGTGAGTTCGCGTCCGTGATGGGCAGGATGGTGGCCGAGGAGCTGGACGATCCCGATGCGGAACAGCGGCGGATCGAGCTGACAGCGGGGATGAGGAGTTCGTTCCTCAACACCGGTTTGCCCTTGTCTGTCGGGCGCGACATCCTCGTCAACAACATGGAGATGTCGCAGGAAGGCGACTCCGCGACCGGATTCCGCATGCGCCTGCAGCTGCCCGCGGCCAGTCTGTCGGTCCTGGTCATGCGCGAGGACGGGGTTTACCGCGTCATTGATCTGCTGTCGGCGCCTTCCGCCGTGGGCCGGGTGATCCTCTCCCTGGTCGAGCGCAACGATCTCGAGGCCGCACGCAAATTCCTGGACTGGGTGCGTGAGGAGGTGACGCCTGCCGGCGGGGACGATCCCTACGCCGGGCGCGCATTCCCACGGCTTTGGCAGCAGGGGCAGAACGGGGATCGGGAAGCCATGCGCGTGGCCGCCGCCAGCCTGATCACCGAGGCGAAACATTCCCGCCAGGCGATCGAGATCCTGAAAGCGGCGCGCCCCAAGATGTCTGGCGAGGCCGCCGGCAGCGCCGTCGACATGGCGCTCGCAGCGGCGTATTTGGCCAGCGAGGATTTCGAAAATCTGCTCCGGACGACGTCCGGCCTCCTGCGCTCGGCTCCGAAATCCGCGACGGCTTTCCTCATGACGGTGCGCGCGCAGGTGCAGCTGAAGCGCTGGGACGAGGCGGCCGCCACCATCGCGGCGCGCCTCAAGATCCTGCCGGATGACCCGATTGCAATGCGTTCGGAGGCCGAAATGGCCGAGTGGCAGGATCGGTTCGACAAGGCCGTCGGCGGCCTGCAGCACCTGGCCGCGCTGAGCCGCGCCGGCGCAGGCGATTGGAACAACCTCGCCTGGGATGAACTCTTCCTCGAAACGCTGCCTGCGGAGGCCGCGGCACACGCCCAGAAGGCCGCCAGCCTGAGCCAGAATAACGATCCCTCTATCCTCCTAACGCTGGCCGCAGTCCTGGCAGTGTCCAGGCGGGCGGGCGAAGCCCGATCCCTCATGCTGCAGATCCTCGGCATGCGCGGCCTCGAGGAGCCGGACTCGAGCATCTGGCTCCTGTACGGCCTCATCGCCGAACAGTACGGAGAAAAGGAGGTGGCTGCGACCGCGTTTCGAAAAATCCAAGGGAAAAAAGCCGGGGAGCGCTCACCAAACTCCAGCTTCGAACTTGCTCAACGGCGCCTGAAGCGGCTGGCCAGCGCCCAGTCGGCCGCCCGACAGCAACCGGCCTATCCGCGAAATTCTCGCCCCGCTCCGCCGAGAATTTGAAAGGAAAGACTTGGACACCCAGAGCGCCGGGATAAACCGGCATGAAGTCGAGAATGAAAGAGTCTTACAGGATCGCATTGCCTTTTTGGAAGAGAAGTGAAACTGTGCCACTACCCAGCAAGGAAACCGGACCGATTTGGAAGAGTTGTTAGAGGGGTGTTAGATACGGGGCCAAAATCGGCCAAATTTGGGGGTTGTAATCTTGGCTTAAGTCAAATAGCATCAGTGGGCTGTGGGCGGTCAGCTCAGCTGGCAGAGCATCGGTTTTGCACTTCGTCCGAAGGGGGCTTAGCAAGTGCTTGAAAACACTAGCTAAGCCCCTTTATTACTTGGGATTAGTCATTCGCTTCATTTTGCAATGTTCTCTGTCATTTTTCCGCGTTTTTGCATTGTTATGGACACCATATGGACACCACAGTAACCGAGGGAACACTTACCGTGAGTGAGAGAGGGAGAGAGGGTCCAAGAGTCGAACGGGGACGTCGGGGGTAAGGGACGTAGCTTCCGGTAAATCCGTTTTACGTCCGCGTGAACCATAAGATCGCGAGCGCGCCGGACGTCGCGTGTCGTTTGGGCGCGATCTACAGCACAATCCGTCGGCTCGAAGCCAAGGGGCTGCTGCGGTCCTTCGCGCGCGGACCGGAGGAACCTCAACACCGGGCGATTTTGATGACCGACTCCGCCACAAGGCTAGGAGGCTCCTCTCTGCTCGTCCACTGACAGTCGGGCACCTGGCAAATGCACCGCGCTTACCGCATACATTGCTTTCTCTGCGACCTTCGCGCACCAGATGTGCGGACATAAGCCTTGACATTCTACATATCTGCGGCTTATAGATGTAGATTATCGAGGTATCCATCATGAATTCAGAAAAATCGGATCTCCTGCAGGGGACCTTGGACATGCTGGTTCTCAAGATCGTCGCCCTCGGACCGATTCACGGGTACGCGATCTCACAAAGAATTCAGCAGATCTCCCAGGACGTGCTTCAGGTTCAGCAAGGCTCGCTTTATCCGGCGTTGCACCGTCTCGAGAATCGACGATGGCTCCAGGCGGAATGGCACGACTCCGAAACGGGGCGAGAGGCGAAGTATTATTCCCTCACCAAAGCCGGCCGCAAGCAGCTCGAGCTGGAAAAGATGAACTGGAATCGCCTTTCGGATGCCATTGAACTGATCCTCCAGACCGCCGAATAGGAGCGCCGCAATGCGCCGTCTTTTGTTTCTCTTTCGAAGGGGGGGTGTGGAAAAACAGCTGGACAAGGAATTGTCCTTTCACTTGGAACAGCAGATTAAGAGCTACATCGCATCGGGGATGACTCCCGAGGAGGCCCGCCGCAAGGCCAGACTCGATTTCGGTGGCCTGGAACAGATCAAGGAAGATTGCCGCGATGTGCGGCCTGGACGCTGGATCCAGGACATCGGCCGCGATCTTCGCTTCAGCGCCCAGATGATGCAGCGCAGTCCGGGATTTACGCTGCTGGCGGTGCTGACCTTGGGCGCAGCTCTGGCCGTGGCCGCCGTGATGTTCAGCATAGTCGACGGCGTGCTGCTGAAACCTCTCCCGTTCGATAACCCGGATCTGCTTGTCCGCTTGACGCCGAGAGGCAGGTTTTCATCGTCGGAGTTCGTGGACTCCGTAAAGGCAAGTCAGTCGATCGACACAATTGTCGCCGTGACCGACAGAAGTGGGATTCTCGCCGGCAGGAGCTATCCCGAGCGAATAAACGCGACAGAAGTGACTCCCGGATTTTTCACTCTGTTCGGAGCCAAACTTGTACTGGGAAGGGGACTGGATGAAACGGCTGCCGCTAGCTCCGCCGGCTCTGAAGTCGTGCTGAACGAGGCACTATGGAAGCGGCGGTATGGCGGGGACAAAAGCCTGATCGGCCAGAGCGTCACCATCGACGGCCGCCCATATACCGTTGTCGGGGTATTGGGCGCAGTGTACTGCTCGACTCCATTTGAGGAGATGTTCTCTAACAGCGATTGTTGGTTGCCTCGCGCACTTGATCCAGAGGCACTCGACCTATTCTCGGTCCTTTGGGTCGGGCGCATGGCCAAAGGCACTACGTTGAAGCAAGCACAAGCGGAAATGGATGTGATCGTCAGGCGAACCAACAACGCGCTGGCTGGTCCAATTCCCCCGAGCATCCTGATCCGCTCGCTCCAGGAGATGATGGTTGAAAACGTGCGCCGGCCGCTGTGGATCCTCTTCCTTGCGGTCATATCGGTGCTTCTGATTGCCGCAGCCAACATCGCCGCGGTGCTGCTGTCGCGCGCCGCCGTGCGCAGAAAGGAAATGGCCATCCGGTCCGCGTCCGGAGCCTCGCGCTGGCGCATGATAAGACAGCTACTAACGGAATGCGTTCTCCTCTGCCTGCTGGGTGGAGCTTTCGGACTGCTGCTTGCCACCTTCTTGAAAAATGCCATTACTTCAACCGCCCCGCCGTTGTTTCTTCCGCCGGTAAACGAAATCGAGCTCGATCTGAGAACGTTTTGTTTCACTCTGTTGTCCGCCTTGTTGATCGGGCTCTTGTGCGCGATCATCCCTTCTTTGCGCGCCACCGAAGGCCGCATGGCGGAGGCGCTCTCGGAGGGGGCCCTGGTTCCCGGAGGCCGGAACCGCGGCCGGCTCGGCAAGGGGCTCGTGAGCGCACAAATTGCCCTGGCTCTGATGCTGCTCGTCGTAGCCGGCCTTGCAATACGCACATATGCACGGTCGGTTTGGGGAGGATTGGGCTACGATCCCTCCAATGTCCTTATGGTGGACCCTCGGCCGCCGGCCTATAAGGCCGAATATCGCGGGCCTAATTCAAGGGCTGCCTATGCCAGATTCTACGAGTCCGTGCTCGAACGGTTCCGCAGGATTCCAGGCGTGGAGCATATAGCTATGGGTCCATTTCGCGGGAATGTAATCGGGAGGTTTGAGATAGACGGGAGGAGGCAATCCATCTCTATAGCCGCGCCAACCCAGGACTATTTTCAAACCCTCAGGGTTCCCTTGATTTCCGGGCGCTTATTGCAGCCGTCCGACTCAGCCGATGCGCCTCCTATCGCCGTTATCAACCAGGCGGCTGCGCAGAAATTCTGGCCGGGTGCGAATCCTGTGGGGAGGCGGATCTCGACGGTGCCGCGCGGTAAAGCAGGAATTTCACGGCAGATTCAGATCGTAGGCGTGGTCGGTGATATGAGGAAATCCGGCGATGAGATTACGTCTGCCGTCGTGTATGTCCCAAAGGCCCAGGCTGAAAATCAGCCTGTCTCTGAGGAGATGTTGGTGCGCTCGAAACTGAACCTTGAAAACCTGATGACAGAACTGCGAACCGCCCTTCAGGAATTCGATAAGGATGCTTCCTTTGGTGAGATCATCACTGTGAAACAATACGTGGCCCACCTATATTCTCCTAGGACATTCTCCCTGTTCCTGATTACGCTTTTCGGTGGTCTCGCATTTGTTCTGGCTACGATTGGGATCTATGGCACTATCGCGTATTCGGTATCCCGGCGCACGCATGAGATCGGCATCCGCATGGCCGTCGGCGCTCAGCGGATCCATGTGCTCAAGCTCATCCTGAAGCAGGGGCTTGCGATGCTGCTGATCGGCGAAATCGTGGGACTGGCCGGTACTCTGGTATTGAGCAGGCTTCTGTCCCGGGGGCTCCTAGCATTCTTTTTGGGAATCGACGAGTTTGACGTCTTTGCCGTTCTCGTCGTGTCATTGTCCTGGGCTGTCGTGTCAGTTGTGGCCTGCTGCATTCCTGCCCTGCGCGCCACCCGCATCAACCCGCTTCAGGCTTTGCGATACGAATGAGACGAAGGGACAGTCATCACTTTCCCTCGTCGAATCACCTGGGACCGCGCGTCTTGCGCACAATCCCCGTGATCACCGTACCGGCACCTATCAGACAGTTCTCCGTTTTAGATTTGATGAAGAGCGTATAGTCGTTAGCGTTCATCGGAAATGCCTCGGCAACTTCTCTTTGCTCGTATCCCATCGTTTTCTGCGCCGAGGCATTTCCGATGAACGCTAACGACTTACCGCCCGGCATGCGATAGACAGGCTTCTAAGTCCTTAAATATTCAGCATTTTGCGCTAAGGCACGCATACGCAAACGGTTCTTTAAAACAGCCATTATCGTCCCCAACTCACATTTTGGCGAAATTGGAAACGCGATCCTCGTGGTCTCAAATCTGAACAAATCATGTTTCGGATCAGGGTGCGGCAAAACGGATCGCAAAATCCGGCGACCCCGAGAAGGCAGATATCTATATCACTCGAATTCGCAACACTAACCAAGAGACTGAACACGCTGACACGCTATTTGCCTGCAGCCGTCGATTGCCGGAGAGTGAGTTCTTTCTGTTGGTCGGCCCAACCGGTAAGCAAAGTGTTGAGAGCCTTAGTTTTTAGAGCCCTGTCAAAATAAGCGATGGCTACATCCCATTTCCGCGTCCGACGATACAATTCACCCAGCAGGTATAGGTGCACTGCTCGTTTCCCCTCATCAGTTTCGTTTCCCAGAATTCGTTCGTAGCACTCAATCGCACGTTCTTGGAATCTTGTCTCAATAGCGGTTGACTCCCGAACGAAAGTATCCAGCTTTGCAAAAAGTTGAACGGATAAAAGGGGACGCAACCGTTGTAAGACGTTTTCTGCGTCAAGGTTTTCGCCGTGGTCGCAAAAAAGAATGAGAGCGGTCAAGCCGACGAGGGGCGCCGACGTCGCGTCGGCACTGTCAATTGAGCCGAGAAGACGATGAGCTTCCTTGATTTCTAAGTCTGCGCGGTTGCCGTTTTCTACCGATGGGGGGACTTTGACTTCCTTAGCACCCCATTCCTGCAACGACTTCATAAGATCATCGCCGAGTAGTTCATAATACCTTCGCGAAACCCGAACGCTCCATGCCGCCGCTAATTCGAGGTCGCCAAGCCGCTCATCATCTCCATGTTTAAGTTGGTGCAGTTGACAGATGAGATCCCACTTAACCCATGGGGGCACCTGGTTAGATGTCATGCCCCGTTTGATGGGAATAGCCGGGACGAGCTTTTTCCCCGCAAGGATCTGCTTCTTAAGCGCCGGGTCGATTTGACCAGGCTTCTTGAAGTCCTGTTCGGTCCCGGCAAAATAGCATTTTGTACAAACGATCGGAACAATTGACAGCGGATGATCACCAACGGGCCGCTGAAGCAGGTCGCGATCGAGCCCGCCAAAATTGTTACTGGACATTATCGCTAGTGCCTTGCCCTTGTTGCCGCAAATAGGGCACTTGAAATCAATGGACACAGTCGTCGTAGTATGGTGTACCCCAAAAACTGGACAGGTGATTAAGGTGTAAAATCGCTGCCGCCTCGGAGGAGCGAGCGATGAAAAGAGAGCGGAAGCGGTATGATGGGACACTCAAGGCCAAGGTAGCGGTGGAAGCGATCAAAGGC
>JAIQGI010000096.1 GCA_020072565.1 Terriglobia bacterium | reverse complement strand
GCCCACCAGTGCCTCTGTTTACGCTTCGCGCCTCGCCTCGCGACGATACGTGCAAAACTCGAGGTCAGGATGGTTCGCTACTCCTTTCCTGTAAGACTCTTTCATTCTCGACTTCATGCCGGTTTATCCCGGCGCTCGTAGCCTCCCCTATTTCAACTGGAAAGGCTGCCACGACGTGAGAAGTATCGCGGTATGATGTGAACGATGAAAAACTACTATAAGCCATTGACCGTCGTAGTATTCACCGCCCTTGCATTGCTCCTGGCCGGACACGCCTTGAGCCGCGGCCAGGGGGCAGGCCCACAGAAGCCGGACGAGTTTGCGCTTGGCCGAAAGGTTCCTGTCGACTCCAGGATCACGACCGGCCAACTCGATAACGGGCTCCGCTACTGGATTCGGGAAAACCGCGAGCCGAAGAACCGGGCCGATCTCCGGCTGGTCGTCCACGCCGGGTCGGTGCTCGAGGACGAGGACGAGCGCGGGCTCGCCCATATGGTCGAGCATCTCGCCTTCAACGGATCGAAACATTTCCCGCGGCAGGCCCTGGTCGATTTCATGGAATCGATCGGCATGAGGTTCGGGCCCGACCTCAATGCGTTCACCGGCTTCGACCAGACGGTCTACATGCTGAAGATTCCGATGGATTCCAAGGAAATCCTCGAGAAATCATTCCTCATCCTGGAGGACTGGGCCCACGGGCTGACCTTTGACCCAGCGGCCGTCGACAAGGAACGGGGGATCGTCATCGAGGAGTGGAGGCTCGGCCAGGGCGCGGCCGAACGGATGCGGGCCAAGCAATTCCCCGTCCTTTTCAGGGGATCCCGCTACGCCGAGCGGATGCCCATCGGAACCAAGGAAACCATCGAGACGGCCGACGTAGAAGCCCTGAAGCGCTTCTATCGCACCTGGTACCGCCCCGACCTGATGGCGGTCATTGCGGTGGGGGATTTCGACCGGACCCGGATCCTGGACCTGATCAGGAAACATTTCGCCGGCATCCCCAGGGGGAAAGGAGCGCCGGCCCGGCCCACATATTCCGTCCCTGACCACAAAGATCTGCTTTTTGCCGTCGCGACGGACAGGGAGGAGACAAACAGCTCCGTGGCCGTCTACCACAAGCTGCCCGTCGCCGACCAGAACACGGTCGCAGCCTACCGGCGGATGCTGGTCGAAAGGCTCTTCGACGCCATGCTCAACACTCGGTTCGCCGAAATCGCCCAGAAGCCTGGCGCGCCGTTCCTCGGAGCCGCCTCGAGCAAGGGGCTTCTGGTCGAGTCGAAGGAAGTCTTCGCGCTGTCGGCGCTCGTTCCCGAAGGAGGCATCGCACGGGGCCTGCAGGCTCTTTATGCCGAGGGGGAGCGGGTGGGGCGCTTCGGTTTCACCGAAACAGAACTCGAGCGCCAGAAGAGCGAAATGCTCCGGGCCTTCGAACGGGCCTTCACGGAGCGCGCGACCGAAGATTCAGGCGACCTGGCCGAGGAGTTCACCCGCAGCTTCCTCGAGGGGGAGCCGACCCCCGGAATCGCCTGGGAGTACGAGGCGCACAAGCGTTTCATGCCGGAGATCACACTCGAAGAAATCAACCGGCTGGCCAAGGAGTGGATGACGGGCCCGAATCGTGTCGTGGTGGTCAACGCTCCTGAAAAGGTGGGAGTCCCGGTCCCGACCGGTGAAGAACTCGCCTCAGTCCTCGCGAGCGTCCAAACAGAGGAACTGTCCGCCTACAAGGACACGACGACCGACAAGGCTCTCCTTCCTGAGATGCCGGAGTCCGGCAGTATCGTCTCGACCAGGGCGCGACCCGAGATCGGCATCACGGAGTGGACGCTCTCGAACGGCGCACGGGTCGTACTCAAGCCCACGCACTTCAAAGAGGACGAGATTCTCATGCGGGCCACGAGCCCGGGAGGGATCTCGCTTGCCGCAGACGAAAACCTCATTCCGGCCAACACCGCCGACCAGGTCGTGTCATCCGGCGGGCTTGGCGCATTCAGCGCCCTCGACCTCGAGAAAAAGCTGGCCGGGAAGGCCGTCTTTGTCAGACCCAATATCGGTGAGCTTGACGAGGGGCTTACCGGGACCGCGTCTCCCCGGGACGCGGAAACCCTCTTCCAGATGATCTACCTCACGTTTACGGCGCCGCGGCCCGACCCCGGCGTGTTCGAGGTCATGAAAGCGCAGCTCAAGGCTTTTCTGGAGAATCGGACGAAGAGCCCGGAAGTCGTCTTTTCCGACACCCTGCGCACGACGATGCAGCGGGACCAGCCCCGGTTCAGGCCGATGACGGTCGACGAGATCCCCAAAATGGACCTCGATAAATCCTTCGCCTTTTACCGTGACCGGTTTGCCGACGCGAGCGACTTCACGTTCGTCTTCGTCGGGAACCTGGACCTGGAAGCGATCAGGCCGCTGGTGTGCCGATACCTGGCCAGCCTGCCTTCCCTGCGCCGCACGGAGACCTGGAAGGACTGGCGGGTGCCGACGCCCGAAGGGGTCGTGAAGCGGACCGTGGAGATGGGCGTCGAATCCAAGAGCCTGACGGCTGTAGTGTTCTCCGGCCCCTTCCGCTACACCCTCGAAAACCGGAACGCCATCGGGGCCGCGAGCCAGGTGCTCGAAACCCGGCTGCGGAAGCTGCTGAGGGAAAAACTGAGCGGGACCTATAATGTCAGCGTCCAGCCGTCCGTGAGCAAGATTCCGCACGAGGAGTTCCGGGTGAGCATCGAACTCGGCGCCGACCCGAAACGAATCGACGAGCTGAGCCGGGCTATCTTCGAGGAGATCGGCCGGCTCCAGTCCGACGGCCCGGACGCACAGGAGGTCAAGGAGGTCCGGACGGCGGAGTCGCGCGATTACGAAACCAGCAGCCGGCAGAACGGCTGGTGGCTGTCCCAGCTCGCCGAGCAGTACTGGCTCGGGGAAGACCCGGCGGTGTTGCTGCGCATTCCTGCGGCCCTCGACCTCATCACGAAAGACGTGGTCCGGGAAGCGGCCCGGGCGTACTTCAACACGAAACGTTACGTCCAGGTCACGTTGTACCCCGAAAAAAAGTAAGCGCTTTTCAAAACCGGAGGCATCCTGTTTTCCCAACCGTTCACGTCTTTGCGCCGATTGCCCCGCTGTGTAATGTGGTAGGGGAGACCTGGGACGACAACTCGGGCGATTCTCGGCATTGCCTGGTCCATGCAAAAACTGGGTGATCGGGAGCGCAACGCTGGGCAGAACATTCCTTTATCATATCTAACCGCCGCTTCTAAAAATTGAGCCGTTATTTTTTTGGCAAAAAGAGTGCCTGATCTGAAAAGGAAACCCCGAACACAGAATTGGCGAAGTTGATTCGGACTTCATTGTGGAAGCGACATCAAAAACCGGTCAGCGTCCCCAGTTTTCCGCACGCTCCCAAGAACGGCGATGTGGGAAGTTGACTGATGACCAGTCACATGCCTGACGCGCTAACCGTAGAAGTGACTTGCGGTGTGGATCGAATGCTCCCTGGCCAGCCACTTCTCCGGGATGCCGACTAATCAGGCATTGGATCGCAGGCAATGACGATCTGGCTTCCCAGAAAGGGAATTCGCGAGAGTTTGCGATCAAAAGGCCTTCATCATGGCCATTCGGCTCGCGCCCCTCTTGAGAATGAAAATCGTGACTGGACGCGCTTACTTCTTTCCGGTGGGGACGAGGCGCTTGAGTTCCTCGAACCAGTTCAGGACGAGGATCATTTCGGTGACAGGCGTAGGCTTTCTTTGGTCGTACTTGCTCATGAGAAATCTTTTCCCGTCGAGGGACAGGTCAAAGTCGCGTATGGGATCGCCTTCACTATATCCGAGTTTCTCAAAGAGCAGGCGCGGCTTGCTGGTCGCGAAGCCGCCATCTGTCCGGACGTCCACAGCCCAGTATTGACCCTGCTGATTCCTGTAGAAGAGCTGTTTGCCATTTCTGGCCCACAGCGGCGACTGGCCTCCATTACTCGATACCTGTTGTTTTATTCCCGGGCCAGGGAAGGGGCGCACGTAAACCTCGTTACGCTTGGTTTCGTCGGAGGTATAAGCGATCCAACGACCATCGGGATAGAATTCCGGATATTTCTCACTGAATTGCGAATTGAGAAACGGCCTCACGCGTCCTGATGGGACGTCCAGCACGGCAATATCGTGGAGAGTATCCGCAGGGTGCCATTCCGTCAGTGCGACCGTTTTCCCATCCGAAGACCAGGATCCCGGGTGTTGATTGTACTCGCTGGTCGTAATGCGCTCCATCGGGGAGCTTCCATCGTATGGCTGCCAGAAAAGGTTCGGCGCAAGGGATTTTTGCCATGAGAAAATAAGCCGTTTGCCGTCGGGAGACCAGGTCACATAAGTTGCCCTGCCTTCGCCGGTCAGCCGGCTGTTCGTGCCTCTCGCCAGGTCGTAAACCCAGACCTGCCCTTCCCGTCCCAACGCTACATACGCAATCCTCTGGCCATCCGGAGAAAGACGCATAGAACTGAACGGGAACTGCAAATCAGCAACCGGCTGCTCCCCTCCTTGCTGATCCACCCACACGAGCGAATTCTTCTGGTCCGGGACAATGCCACCCTCTGTGTAAATGAGTGACCCGGTGTCAGAGACGCTCAGCTGCCCTGCGGCGGTGTTGTTGCTGAAGTGCACGAAGAAGGCTTGCATGACGTTCTCCGCAAGCGAGACCGGCTGGCCAACGACATCAAGCTTGGTCAGATCAAATCGCACGGCCATCAGTGTCCCTTGTCTCAGGAACACCAGGTGTCCTGTGGGAACGTACCTGGCATCTGCGGCGTCAGGTAACAGGATATGCCACTCGCGGGTATCCAGCCGTAACAGGGCAAGCCGGGGTTGTGAATCCCAGGCGTGTCTCATTACGGTGAACAACACGGCTTTCCCATCAGGGAGCGAGAACGGTAAACGATGGCTCATCTCCTCCCGCTTTGGGTCAGGCTTGGTCAAAGTCTCGGGTTTCCCGCCTTCAGCCGAAATCCTTGAGAGCCCGGAAGCGATTCCATCTGCAAACACGATGCTGTTATCACGACCCCAATTCGCCCCGAATATTGAGGGAGCATCGCACAATTCCGTGGCCACTCCACCTTCGATCGGTATCTTCCTTAACCTGCCATTCACCCAGAATCCTACCCAACGGTTGTCTGGCGACAGGAAGGGATTGATGCCTCCATCCGTTCCGATGATAGGCTTGGCTCCCGATTGGTCCAGTCTTCGCAGGAACAACCGAGGCTTGCCCTGACGATCAGGATTCTCCTCAATTGCGCTGTAGATAAGGAACCTTCCGTCGCTGGAAATGGCCATGGCCGTTCGGCTCGGGTGCTGCATATCCGCACGAATGCCGTCCAGCCAGTAACCCGGCTCGACCTTGATGGTTGACGTGACTATGGACGCAGGGGGAGCGGGCTGAAAATATCTCGTCAACAACCGGTCCATGAATATTCCAGCAAGAAGAGCGACCGCCGCACCCGCGGCCAGCCAGATGAGCGGGAATCGCCGAGGAGCAGGCACTGATTCCGCGGGGTGAGGCGCGGACTCTCCAATCTCGATGCGGGCATCGGCAATGTCATGAAGGCGTTCCCTTGGGTCCTTATGCAGGCAACGGTGCAACAGGTCCTTGATCTTCCAGGACGCTGCCGGGGGAAGCAGATTCCAGTCGGGCTCCGCTTTGAGGATCGCAGCGATAGTCTCAGCAGCCGTCTCTCCATGGAAAGCCTTCTTCCCGGTCAAACACTCGAACAACACGCAACCGAACGCCCAGATGTCCGTGCGCTTGTCCACCATCTTTCCCTTGGCCTGCTCCGGGCTCATGTAGGCAGCGGTGCCGAGGATCACTCCGGCGCGGGTCATAACTTCGCTCATGGTCGGTGATTGATCGGCAACTGCTGCGGCCGACTCCGCTTGAAATGCCTTCGCCAGGCCGAAATCCAGCACCTTGACCTTGCCCTCAGGTGTGATCTTGACGTTTGCGGGTTTCAGGTCGCGATGGATGATGCCCTTTTCATGCGCAGCTTCCAGCCCCTCAGTGATCTGGCCACAGATCTCCAATGACTCATCGACCGGCAGCGGCCCTCTGGCGATCCTTTGAGCCAGGGTCTCTCCCTCAGCCAACTCCATGACGATGAATCGCTTGCCTTCCGCTTCCTCCATCCCATGGATGGATGCGATGTTGGGGTGATTCAGCGACGCGAGCAGCTTGGCCTCGCGCTCAAATCGCGCCATCCGCTCGGGATCGCCGCTGAACATCTCGGGCAGCACCTTGATGGCGACCTGGCGATTGAGGGTTAAGTCCTCGGCGCGAAAGACAACCCCCATGCCTCCTTCGCCGAGCTTCTCGTTGATTCGGTAGTGCGAAATGGTCCTGCCGATCTCGGGCATGGGAGCCGCCTCAATAGAGGTACGCCCACAGCAATGACATCAACTGGTATGGCAGCGATTATAGCTCGGCTAAGGCAGTCCAAGAAAGCTGATTCGGGAGCGCCCGTAAGGGAATCGGCCACCGTCGAACGTGAAAACGGTCCGATTGTGAAGCAGTATCTATCCTGACGACCAGGACTTGCCTGGTCACGCCGTGCGGAAACGCGAAATTGCCGATCTGCGTCACGGACAAAACCGCTGTCACTATATGTTGCCGGCCTGGTTTTCAGGAATGAACGCGCTTTCCCACGCGACGTATTGCGAGGGCGAGGATGGCGCTGCTTGCGAAAACAATGGCGGCCACGAAAGGCCACAGCTAGCCCGATTGTATCCTTCGGCACTGCAGGTGCGACGGGCGAAACCATCGCAGACAGGCCGAGGCAATCCAAAATCTTCCGGCAGACTGGCTCTGGTTGCTTGTGGCGGAATATCGCTCCGCTGTAAGACAGCCCCACTGACGGCATGTCATCGAGCGGTTGCAGATTCGGTTTTCCCAACAAGTTGCCGCCGCAAATATGGTTGCAATCCGTCTTAGTCATGCCAATATTCGCGCTGGCTCCGAAGTCCGCTACCATCAGGATGACTCGTCTCTTCGGATCGCACGGCACCTACTACGATCTGCCAAGCACCGTTATTGCGAGCCCGCTCTTTCTTTGTTTGGCAGGTGACGTGTGCGTGATGACTCCAGACATCGGCCGCAGACCGTCCCGGTTCGTTGTGACGCCCTTCGTTCGCAGTGCCGGAAGAATGACGCTGTACGGGATTTTGGCAAACAACATGAACATGAAGCATACCAATAAGATTCAATGACCTCGAAGTTTCAGACCCTCAAAGTATCATGATATGCGAGCGATTCCCGACATTGTCACACTCTGCGAGTTTTCAGGCTAAGCCTGAGACCAACCCGAGGCAGGGCAACAGCCCGCAGCCTCCCAGCTGCGCGGGGAAGCCTGATTACTGGACTGTAACGTGATTTCAGTCACTGCCGCATGTCCTAAGCCACAGTATTCTTCCGTGAGGCCATGCCGCATTCACCCGCATGAGCTTGGTGACGGGCTATTCGCCTTCTCTTCTTTTGCCGATAGAGGGGACAGAGACGCTCTATGAGAACGATTCGCGTATTGCTTAGGCAGGCACTGACTCCCGTGACTATCATGGTGATTCCTCACCAGGACCTCAGGGCACTAAATCTGAAGGTGCCCACGATCGGATTGCTCGTCTCAATCCTGCTAAGCACCATCGGCGGAGCATACGTGTTTTCCCTGGCTGTCAATAGCCTGAAATATGAAGCTCGACATCATTCGGCAGCAGAGAAGTTGAGCTACTATTCGGAGCAGTTTTACCGATGGGAATCAACGCTGGCCGCAATGAAAAAAACTGAGGGTGAATTCAGGCAGCTGTTTTCTCTCAATTCCAAAGACAAAGTCCTGCAAAACGCGGACACCTCATTCACCGGCTCTCTTGATCTTCCCAATCTCGTGGAGGAACTGAAGAAGACGACTGAATCGGTTGACGAAATCAAGGATTACCTGCGCATCCAGAAAGACATTTACCTTGCAACTCCCAGAGGATTTCCGGTTCCGGGGAACCTCACTTCAAATTATGGAAGCAGGGTTGATCCTCTGAGCGGAGAAATCCACTTTCATTCGGGGCTGGATATCTCGGCCAGTCCCGGAATTCCAATCCGCGCGACAGCGGATGGCGTAGTCGGTCACTCCGGGTGGTCTCAGAACAGCGGATTTGTAGTGGTTTTGGAGCATGGATGTGGGTATTCGACAATTTACGCCCACAACAAGAGGAACGCAGTGAAGGTGGGACAAAGAATTAAGACAGGAGATGTCGTAGGATATGTAGGCTCCACCGGGAAATCAACAGGACCTCATGTCCATTACGAAGTGTGGAAAAACGGGAAGAACGTCAACCCGCAAGAATATCTTGGCCGGAGGATATAATGTTCAGCAAGGATGAGGAGAAAATGAGGTCTTTCGTGGGGACTCAATCAGAATTCCATGGTGAACTCACAGTCATGGGAACCCTCAGAATGGACGGCGTGGTCACCGGCAGAGTCCAGGCAGACCAGGTTATCCTGGGCGAAGTGGCCACGATAAAAGGGGATGTCCTGGCCAGGAAAATCATTGTAGGGGGGAAGGTGGAGGGGAACATCAGGGCCCCGGAACTTGTGGAGATCAGATCAAAAGGAAAGGTGAGAGGAGATATCTTCACGAATAATCTCTCGGTGATGGAAGGGGGGGAGTTTAACGGTAAGATCGAAATGGGAACCGACGAATCGAAGGTTCTAGACTTCGAGTCCAGGGGTCAGGAGCTTTCCCTCAACCGGCAATAGGACAGCCACTACGAGCGTGACGACCGTACGGTCAAAATATTTAGCCGCAGGTTGTGCCAAGGATGCTCACAGATAACGGTCAGTCGCAAGGCGCGACGAGGCACTACCGCGGACCGCAATTGGACACACGGCTTCTCATTCCTATCCACATCGAGTTCCCGGGAATAGCTATCTCGTTCATTGGCGGGAACCTGAAAATCCCCAGAACACGAAATAAGGACATGTGGAGGCCTGACCGAAGGAAGGTTATCCTCGGTTCAAAGTCCCACGTCTTTTAATAGGCTTGATTCAAGCGCCATGCTATCCCATCTGCGATGCTTCCCGTAACCATCGGTCGTAAAGTCCGGCGAGATCATGGAGCGCTCGATTGGCATCGCCGTTAAACGATGAGCCGTGCATTAGCGCGAGCGTCTTCGGGGATAGATCGGCGATCTTTCGAATAGTTGCTCCAGTGTTTGGAGCGAGGCAACTCGCGTGAAAGAGTTCCTCGGCCTTCTTGGCAGGACCGACGATATCTTCCGCGGTGAGCGCTGGCCCATCACCAGTGTGAGTGAAGAGATCGCCGCACAGCAGAGTGCGGGTGATCTCCTCAAACAAAACCCGCGCCTCCCACCCGTGCGGTACATGCGGCGTATCGATGTGACGGACCCGCTTTCCACCCAGGTCGATGATTTCGGAGTCCTGCAGCATCCGTGGGGGACGGTCGGCCAGGTCGTTAAGGGACACCATCACGCCGACGGAGCCGTGCGCAACCTCGGAGCTTGGCGCTGCTGCGAGCCACTGGTTCATCGAACCGCACTCATCGGCTTCCACATGGCCGAAAGTGATCCACCGGAGTCTTTCGATGGGAACGACTCGCGAAACAGCATCGGAGATGAGGCGGAACATGGCTCGAGGGCCCGTGTGGAAAAGTAACGGCTCTTCGGCCTTGATCAAGAATTGGTTGAACGTGAATCCGTCGGGTGTCACGTCCGGGACGCAAGTAGAGAAGCGGAAAATCCCGTCAGCAATTTCGTTGGTTTTCGTCATCATGAAAGAACCCTCCTTGGTGTGCCGCCTGTTGCAGCCAATTGAGCACTTCGTGGAAAAGCTTAACAGAATAACGGACTCAAGTCAGGCGAGGAGGTGCTTGCGGGAACGGCATTTCAGAAAACCGTGAAATGGAATTCCCTTCCGCGTGGTTCGCTGGCCTTAAAGCCGCTTACTGGAAAAGTGGCCCAGAATCAAGCTCCCAAGAAACGGGCGTTGCGTCCATAGCGCACCTCAACAACTCCGCCACGCCGTAAACGGTCTGCTCGGGCTGAATGATCGGTGCGGGGTTATTGACTTGAACGGGGGGTGAGGACTTCAGTTTCTCTCTTTGTTTCTTTATCTTCCTGGACTACAAATTTCTCTCTCTTCCCCACAGCGGCGGACAGCATCGTTTCTATTTGACAGTCAGTTCTGGATAGGCTGATAATCGCCGCAACCAGTGTTTGACACGCTCCAGCACTCGATTACGCACGCAATGGTTTGATCCGGAACCACAAGAAGCGCTTTTCACAGTCGTGAAACTGGGGAGACCAATGTAGACGGGCAAAGGGTCGCTCGTGCTCGACCGGCACTGGAAGCCGGGCCGAGTTCGGAGTGAAACCGCACGATTCCAGGAACCGTGCAGTCAAGGAGGATAGACAATGCCTACCTATGTGACTCTCTTCAAATGGACCGAACAGGGCATCAAGACTATCAAGAATGCCCCCGCTCGGTTCGAGGCGTCGAAAAAGCTCGTGGAATCCACGGGAGGGAAGATCCTCGGCCTCTACGTCACGATGGGCGATTACGACATCGTTGCAGTCACAGAAGGCCCGAACGACGAGGTGGCTTCCGCTGTTGCCCTCTCCATTGCTTTAAAGGGCAATGCCAGGACCACGACCATGAGGGCGTTCACGGAGAGTGAATTTGCCCAGATCGTGAAAAAGGTGGTGTAGAACAAATGGGGGCGGGAGCCTCGCCCCCATCCAGACCGGTCTGGCCAGGAATGTGGCATTCCTGACCGATTAGGCGCAGGAATTACGAGGCGGCATCCTCGTCGGTTTCCCTATGGGAGGACCACGTGCCTGTTGGTGATCCGCAAAGAGTATGGTTTCCGGAAATGATCCAAAGGATAGGCGGGTTGCGCCGCTTCAGTCCACTTGTCCAGCTTCCGATAAAAGCCAATTGTTAACTTCGGGGCTTCGGCCCCAGCTAAGCAGCATTTTATAGCCAACCTGTGTTCCCGGATCCAGTTTTCTTGCTCACCTACCTCTTGCTGCAACCGGACGCCTAACAGGTGCACTCTATGTCACATTCTGTTGCGCTGCAGCCTAAGTGGTAACCGTGATATAGAAATATCGACAAACCCGATCCGGCCCCTTGGCTTATCGGCGTCTGCCGGAGAGACATGCATGAATCGGATGCACAGACTATGGATGGCCTCCATAGTGTTTTTCCTGTGCGAGGTTGTCTCGGAGGCACAGAATCCCACGCCCCCAGCCGAGTTCAACTTTATGGCCGGTCAGTCGGTTTATGTCATGGCAGTCAAAACATCCCATCAATTCTTTGACCTTCCGATAGCTGATAAGTGGAAGCGTAATTACATTTCGGCAGTATGTGGCTCGACTGACAACCTTTTGGTGATGGGCAGTTTTTGAGCAGTTCCCCGTCGCGTCATGCCGACCCTCGAGCGGTCAGTGCTTGCCCGGGACCCATTGATCTCGACAGATCCGCTGCTTCGAACTAGTTTGGAGCATCAGTTCAGAAAACAAACAAAGTACAAGCTTGCTCCTGCCCCCGAAAATGCGGATTTTGTGTTTTTTGCTTTCAGTCATTATGCCCATGGCTACTCTGTTTACCAACCAGACCCCCGCTCGGGGGAATCGAAGCTTCTCGAGAGACACAGGTTCTATGAAGACTCGAATTTGGTGGAGCTGGCGAGGGTCGAACTCGCGACCTCCTGACTGCCAGCTCGGTCCAGAATCAATGGAATCAACAAGATACGCGGTTCTAATTCAGATTTCCCGTCTTTTTCCGCCCTTTTCCAGCTGAATCAGCAAACAAGTCGGCAAGCGATCGGCAAGCGCGACTATCTCAATCTTTCGCCTGAGAACGGGCCATGCACGAGCATGAAGCCCATCGAGACCGCGTTTCAAAACCTCTCGAAAAAGGCTGCGAGATCACCAGCAAGACGGGAGAGTCGGCAACCGACGGCGCGACGATGCTGTGGGTCGTGACCCCGATGTACAGCATTCATTAAGCCTTATGTCGCTTGGATGACGGATTGAAAAACCAGACGACGTGACGGGCGCTTTTCGCCGCTGAACCATGGTCAAACCGCAGCATTACGCGCCAAATCTGCGGCAGCATATATGAGTTTCCCTCAGTCCAGCGGATCGCTTTGCTGATCTCGTACTGGCAGATCTGATGCAGGTGATCGCAGCGTTTACCGGTGCGGTATTCGTATAATATCGGTAACGCACGTTTGTCCTTGAGCTGTCCCAGTGCCCAAACTGCCGTTGTTCGATCATGAAGGTCGCAGGTCTGGCAATCCACGAGCGCTATCAGGGCCTCGACACGATCACCGTCGAACTGAGCCATTGCGCTCTCAGAAGCGCTGTTGACACCCCGCCCGATCATCAAGCTGCAGCCGAGGTATGCGACGACACCGATTCCCACGGGAATCACTAAAATTCCTATAGAGATTTTCAATACCTTTTTAAGTATTTGCATGTGATCTTCACTTTAACACAGTTTACATCATGTTCTCAACGGACGCATACGCAAAACTATTCGGATTGAGCAAGCGGGCAACGCGGGCCGGACGGGACCATCCGCGCCCAGGTCGGCCACACCTCGGCGCAGGTCATGAAGCGCTATTCCCACATCTTCAGATCGCGCCCGATTGCCCGCGCACTACCCGAATGGGAGATAGACGAGCAAATTTTTGCTGAGCCTGAAAAATCGACTGAGGGATCGAATCCGCGAGCGCTCGCCAAGCCAAGCCGATGGTTTGATCCTGTTCTCAACCGTGAACAAAAACCCAGCACGGGGAGGCCAGGCGCGGTGTTGCGGAATGTTGGTGTTGAAAGAAAAGTGCAGGAGCACATGAAGCTCTCGCATCGATGGTATTGAACGTCGGATTTGCGGGGTTCGATATATGAAGAAGTGGTTCGTTGAATGATTATTCGCCGAACCTGCGGGTCATGAAAGCACTGGCTAGAAGTGATTTCATAGTTGGTTGGACAGCTGGTGACTACCTCGGGGTAACTGCACCTAAATAGGGAAGGGAGATCAAAATGGCTGGAATATCTGATTCGACTGTAAGGACAATAGTCCTCGTCCACGGCGGTTTCGTGGACGGCTCCGGTTGGGAGGAGGTCTATAAGATTCTCAAGAAAGATGGCTACAACGTCAGCATAGTGCAGAATCCAACGATATCGCTCGCGGATGATGCTGCCGTAACCAAGCGCGTTTTAGCGACGCATAGCGGTCCCGTGATTCTCGTCGGCCACTCCTACGGTGGAGCTCCGGCAACGATCCAAATGTCGCGGGGCTTGCTTATATCACCGGGTTTGCTTTGGATAACGGCGAGTCGGTATCGTTGCTTATCAAGAATCCCCCGCCTGGCGCTCCCGTACCGCCGATATTGCCACCGCAGGAAGGCTACCTTTTCCTAGACAAGGCCAAATTCCCCTCCTCATTCGCTGCCGACGTGGACGGGGAAAGGGCCGCATTCATGGCTGACTCTCAGGTTCCATGGGGCGTCGAAGCACTCAGTGGTAATTGACTATTTAGAATTGCAGGTTCCCTTCCGGCAAAAGACCCTGTTATTCGTAAAAGAAGGCTGGACGGTCATCAAGTCGAGCGCATCATTTGGGAAACCCCGAAGGCTAGCGAACATGCAATAATGCCCCTGAAATGATCCCCAGTTCGAAAGGAATTACTATGGCCGAGCGAAAGCATCGTGACCGTGAGCGCCAGGGGTTCGGCGGCTTGCCCTGGTATGACAAAGGGAAACGCAATGGCTTGGATTGGATTTGGCTCGACCATCTCAGCCAGGACCTGCGATATGCCTTCCGTGTTCTAAGGCGCTCCCCCGCACTGACTGCGGCCGCCATTGCAGCCCTCGCCCTCGGAGTCGGTGCAAACACGGCCATCTTCAGCGTAGTGTACACGGTGCTGTACCGGCCACTGCCGTATCCCGAGCCTGGGCGCCTCACAATGATCTGGGAGACACGCAGCGATCTCGACCCAGCATCCTTTGCCGACCCCAAATCGGCCGTGAAGCTGTTAAACCACTGGATGCCGAGCAATCGGACGTTTGCAATGTGGCGGGAACGAAACCAATGTTTTGAGCACATCGCAGGGTTCAGTTCTTGGACGGCGACTTTTTCCGGCTCCGGGGAACCCGAGCGGATTGCCGGCACCGCAGTCACACCGGATTTCTTCAGCCTTTTGGGCGCACATGCATTGACGGGGAGGACCTTTTCCGCGGGTGAAGACGGTGCGGGACACGATAATGTCATCGTGCTCGGGCAGGGGCTGTGGCAACGCCGCTATGGTGCCGACCCGGACGTGCTCGGCCGCAAGGTCCTCGTGGACGGCACTCCGCACACGGTGATCGGCATCATGCCTGCGAGTTTCGAAACGGTGCTGCCGATGATGAACAGACGGCCCGATTTCTACCTGCCCTCGTGGCATTTGACGATCTTGAACCCCGGATTCACGGTCAGCCCCGTGCTGGGACAGCTCAAACCGGGAGTGTCGCTGGCGCAGGCACAGGCGGAGATGAGCGCGCTGTCTGCGGCGCTCGAGCGGGAATTGCCGCGTCTCTTCAAGGGACACGGCGTCAGGCTGGAAACGCTCGCGAGCGAAACGTCGGCAAACGCAAGGCCTGCGATGCTTGTGCTGCTGGGTACGGTTGCCTGTGTGTTGCTCCTGTGCTGCGCCAACGTGGCGAACCTGCTGCTTGCACGAGCCACCGCCCGGCAGCGCGAGATCGCCGTGCGCGCCGTGCTCGGCGCAGGGCGCTGGCGCGTGGCGCGTCAGATGCTTACGGAAAGCATCGTGCTCGGAATAACTGGAGGGCTCGCCGGAATCCTGCTGGCGCGCTGGGGAGTTCAATTCCTCGTGGCCGTGATCCCGGAAGGGACCGTGCCGCGTATCGAAGAAATCCGCGTCGATGCGGCCATGCTCGTTTTTGCGATTGCCCTGTCGCTGATAACCGGCTTGCTGTTTGGACTCGTGCCGG
Organism: Terriglobia bacterium; assembly: GCA_020072565.1. Classification (NCBI taxonomy): domain Bacteria; kingdom Pseudomonadati; phylum Acidobacteriota; class Terriglobia; species Terriglobia bacterium. Next base: position 7,289 of record JAIQGI010000096.1, on the reverse strand, counting down.
CTTTCGAAGCGGCCCACTGGCTGGCGCGCGGCGGGCTCACAGGAGCTTTGACGGAAGGGAGCGGCCGCCAGACCGCGACCCGGCGGTCGCACCGTTTGCGAAGCGCACTGGTCGTGGCTGAAATCGCCATAACCGTGGTGCTCCTCACCGGCGCCGGTCTGCTCATCCGCAGCTTTGTCCGCCTCCGCAGCGTAGACCTCGGCTTTCGCCCAGAAAACGTGATCGCGGGAGTGATGACCGTAAACGGGAACCGGGATCTTGCGCCACAGCGCCAGGCCGAGTTCATCGATCGTGTGCTGCAACGCGTGCGCGCCCTTCCCTCCGTCCGGGCGGCGGCGTTCGCGAGCCAGGCCCCGCTGGCGAGCGATCTCACATTCAGCGTCGGGGGGATCCAGATCGAGGGGCATCCACGCGTGGACGGGGGCACGGCGCTGGTCCTCATCACCCCCGACTACTTCCGCGCAATCGGCACGAGGCTCGTCCAGGGGCGGGAATTCACCGCCGCGGACACGGCCGCGGGCGCGGCGGTCGTCAACAGGGCTTTCGTAAAGCGCTACCTTCCCGATGTGCGCGACGATGGGTCCGAACTGATCGGTCGCCGACTCAGTTGGGACCATCTCAACCTGCCCATTGTGGGAATTGTCGCCGATGTCCGCTCTGGCGGACCGGAGTCGGAGGGAGAGCCCGAAGTTTTTGTGACCCACACCTCGATGCCGAGTAAAGCCCTCGTGCTCGTAGTGCGCACGGCTAAAGACCCGATGCAGATCGCGACGATGCTCCGGGCCGCGGTCCGCGAAGCGAATCCCGAGCAACCCCTGAGCCGCATTATCACATTAGAAAAGGCCATTGCAGAATCGGTTGCACAGCCGCGCTTCCACATGCTGGTGCTGGCCGCGTTCGCCGGACTCGCGCTTGTTCTGGCCGCCGTCGGCATCGGCGGAGTCGTGGCGTATTCGGTGGCGCGACGCACCCACGAGATCGGTGTGCGCATCGCACTCGGCGCCAGCCGAGGCTCAGTGTACCGGCTGATATTAGGCCAGGCGCTCGGCTTGGCACTCACAGGCGTGGCCATCGGGTTGCTGGCCGCAGGTGCGGCCACGCGCGTGCTGACCAACTTCTTGTTCGAGATCAGGGCGCTTGATCCGGAAACCTTCGCTGCCGTTGCGGTGGTCCTGGTCGCAATCGCTGTGGCGGCGAGCTGGCTGCCCGCCCGGCGCGCCACGCGCATCGACCCGCAGTCGGCGCTGCGCTGCGACTGACGAAGAAAACCCCAAATATGCTGCTGACGATCGATGGTTCCGACCTGATTTGTCTCCGGACCGCTTAGGATTTGGACGCAGTCCGTCAAGTTTCCGTGTACGCCGTATTACGCCAGGGACACCGAATTTTCTCCCGTTTGACTATCCAATCATCAACCTCCCAGAACGCCGTATCGGGACAACTGACCTGCGTTCGGGCTTCCGATGCAAGCATGGATTTGGGGATTTAGCTAACCATGGTTGCCAATGCTGATTATAATAACGTCATAGTAGATGGCCAGATTGAACCCTTAGAGGGACACGCAGGATAAGCATGGGGCATTGATGCGGCGAAATTGGGGAAGCCTCATAAACGGCACTTTGGTAATCCTCGCAATATTCGTAATCCTGTTGGTTGCCTTCGCGGAAGTGTCGATCGGTTCGGGAGTAAGACGTTACAGCCGAACAGCACAGACATATTTTCCCGGCAAGCGAGTCGAAGCCCTTATCGCGATGGTGGAATGCCAATCATGCAGTCTGCAGGACAGAAACGACGCTGTTTGGGCTTTGGGCCAGCTTGACGATCGACGCGCCCTGCCGGTTTTCGAAAAGCATTATATAGGCGCGAAGGGCGACCACCCGAATAATCTCAGCCAAGACAGGTTACGGATCGCGTTACGGCATCTCCGGCATGAAGATAACAATAGGTTCGAGTCCGTTTTATGGCGCTGGATGCTGCCGGAGGAACGTTGAAAGTCCGCCCCCAATTTCAGAGTCGGTGCCTGAGGGTCTCAAAAAGTCCCGATCTCAAAGCACTTCCGTACTCGGAAGAGTTGCTCCTGCAATGAGTCGATCATCTCCCAGAACGCCGTATCTGGACAATTGACCTGTTTGCATGCCCGCAAGTTTAACGGATTCAGCTATCCACGGGTATCCAAGGCAATTATAATGACACCAACTTAAGGTGCCTCAGATTGCAGTAAGCGAATTGCCAGTAGAGGGATTCTCCATGATCGGCACAACACTCTCCCACTTCCGCATTATCGAGAAGCTTGGAGCGGGCGGCATGGGCGTAGTGTACCGGGCTCATGACGAGCAGCTTGACCGAGATGTGGCCGTTAAGGTTCTGCCTTCCGAAAGCTTCCACGATCTCGCATCCCGTGCGCGGCTTTTGCGCGAAGCCCGAATTGCGTCCAAGCTGAACCATCCCCACATCTGTACTATTCATGAAGTAGGGGAATCTGAGGGACAGGCCTTCATCGCCATGGAATTGGTCGAGGGCCAGACTCTGAGCGCGCTCCTGGCAGGAGGGGCGCTGCCGCTCGGGCAGGTGATGCGCTACGGGCTTCACTTGGCCGATGCGTTGGCGCATGCGAACGAGCGCGGAGTGGTGCACCGCGATTTCAAGAGCGCCAATGTCGTCGTGACGCCGGAGGGCCGCGCGAAGGTACTGGACTTCGGGTTGGCGAGGCGCCTGAGCGATCAAGACCTGTCGGATGCCTCAACCCAAACTCAGGACGCCACGACCCTATCCGGTAAAATCGTGGGCACGCTGGCATACATGGCGCCGGAGCAGTTGCGCGGCCGCCCCGCTGATGCCCGCAGCGACATTTGGGCTCTGGGTGTCGTGCTCTACGAAATGGCGGCGGGCACTCGCCCATTCCAAGGGAAGACGGGCTTCGAACTGAGTTCAGCCATACTTAGCCAGGCGCCTGCACCGCTGCCGCCCGCCCTGCGGGGCCCACTGCCGGCGCAGTTGGCGGCTGTGATCGAGCGCTGCCTCGAGAAGGATCCCGGTCAGCGCTACCAGCGCGCGGGCGAAGTGCGAGCGGCCCTGGAAGCCGTTCAGTCAGGCGCCGCTCTTCCGGCCAGGCCGACGGAGAAGCATCGCTGCATGGCGGTCTTGCCGATCACGAATCTCTCCGGCGATCCCGAGCAGGAATATTTCGCGGACGGGATGACCGAGGCTTTGATCACCGATCTCTCGAAGATCAAAGATCTGAGGGTGATCTCCCGGACGTCGATGATGCAATACAAAGGTACCAAGCAGGCGCTGCCCGAGATCGCCCGTGCCTTGAAGGTGGAGACCGTCCTTGCGGGATCAGTGGCCCGCGAGGCCAGTCAAGTGCGCGTGACCGCACAGCTGATCGAAGCGGCGACCGGGCAGAACCTCTGGGCCGAGAGTTATGAGCGCGAGTTCACTAGCATTCTGGGATTGCAGAGCGAGGTGGCGCGGGCCGTCGCCCGAACGATCAGAATTAAATTGAGGCCCGAGGAAGACACACACCTTGCCAGCGCTCGCGCAGTAAATCCTGCAACATATGAAGCTTACCTGAAGGGAATGTTCCACCTGAATAAGGGAACGCCAGAAGAAATCAAAAAGGGCCTTGTGTACCTCCATGAGGCGGTAGAAAAGGATCCAGCGGATCCGTTGGCGAATGCCGGGCTTGCCCTGGGCTACGTCGAGCTTGCTCACGCGGCGGAGGCTCGGGAGGACTCTCTGCTTCGAGCCAAGGCCGCCGTTACAACCGCGCTGAAACTGGACGGCACGCTGGCCGAGGCACTCGCTGCCAGGGCTATGGTTAAGGGTTATTATGAATGGAACTGGGATGAGGCCTTTCGGGACTTCGATCGCGCCCTGGAGGTAAATCCCAGCTTGTCCATGGCCTATTTTCACCGTGCGTGGTTTCATGTCCTCTTCGGCCACATGGCGCAAGCCGAAGAGGACCAAAAAAAGGCCTGGGAATTGGATCCATTCGATCCAGCAAAAACTTCCCACATGGGGATGTTATACAGTTATGAGCGGCGGCACGAAGAGGCGGTCGCCGAAGCCTTGAAGTCCGTTGAGATGGCTCCTGAATTCCCGCTGGGCTATGCTTTCCTGGCAAGAATCTACCGCGATAAGGGGATGTATGACGAAGCTATCGCGGCGGCCAGAAAGGCAGCGGAGCTCTCCCCCACATGGCGAGGGGTTGTCGGCCTTATCTATGCGGGGTCCGGGCGAAGGGAAGAAGCGCGAAAGCTGCTGGCAGAACTGGATCAGTATAGACCTACGCCAATGAGTGCTCTCTGGAAGATCCAAATCAACATAGCGCTTGGTGAGATGGACGAAGCATTCCGGTGGCTGGATTACGAACCCCGCCACGCCTGGGTCCCTTGGGTCACCGTGATGCCGGGTCTCGAGGCTCTGCGCGGGGATCCACGTTTTCCTGAATTGCTACGCCGCATGCATCTGACACCTATCAAGAATGCCCGAGCAGACGGACGCAGTTAACATGTACCTATTACTCGGGCGTTTAGGGGCATCGTGGGCAGTCTGCAATGCACAACTGCAGCTTACTCCGACTGTAAGCAGATGCACGCGCAGCGCATATACGGCTATACCACCATGCGGAACGCCCGCCACGAGGTACCACTATCCATTGATTTGGTTTCAGGCCGACGGCGCGGCGGCAATTACGCGTGTTGTTCCGATGGTGATCGTTAAATTTTAGATCCGGGAACAGTCAAAGATAACTTAAGGAGGGCCTTCTCATGAGACGGTTCAGGCTTGCGCTGCGGTTCTCGCTGTTCCTGCTGCTTTTGGTGGTCGCCAGTGATGTCCTCTCCCAGGCCGTTGATACCATCGCCGTTACACACGCGGTTGTGATCGACGGGAATGGCGGCACGCCTATTGAAGACGGCGGAATCGTAATTAGAAACGGGAAGGTCGAAGCCGTGGGACCAGCCGCAGCCGTGTCGATACCCCCCGGTGCTCGGGTCATCGACGCTCGCGGAAAATCCGTGATGCCGGGCCTCGCGGACATGCATGTGCATCTGACGGGGGGCTGGGACGGCGTTTCGGTTGACCTGCTCGGATACCGTCGCTACCTCAACGCTCTTCTCTATGCGGGGATAACCACAGTTCAGGATACCCGCAATGGCCATATCATAACGATATCGGTCCTGTCGGACGAAGCCTTTATGGGGATGCCACGGGCAGGCTGCAGTGCAAGACTGCAACCTGTTCCGGTTATATGAACGGGCAAATTGCGCCCAGCATCCACCGGTAAAGTGGATGCAAAACTTGTTACCCTAAAAGTGAAATCCCCGATACTCCCCCGAAGTCCCGATCTGGGAAGTTACGGACCCGCTGCGAGGGATCAGGAGCGATAAGTCGTTAGCGTTCATCGGAAATGACTCGGCGCACAATCTGCGGATTACGCTCAAGCAGAAATTGCCGAGGCATTTTCGATAACGCCACTTGAAGGAAGCCGCTGTCTGCTTGCGGCGGACGCTCTATGGGTTTTGAATGAAAATATGATCCTGGTGAACGTATTGCAGTATTGCTGGGTACTGAGCACAGATCCAGCTTGGAGCAGGGATAACAGATGAATCGTGCATCAAAGGTCGGAATGCCAAAATGGCCATAGTGCTTTCAAACCTCGTTTACAGAGAAGCGAACACACCTATATTTACTCGGGTCATTTCTGTTCTCGTTTCACGCTGCTGAACGTATTTTCTCGTCAGAAAAATCTCCCCGGGAACACCATTCTCCGGGCCTGAAGATCCGCACCGTGATCATTCTGGCGCCGCACAATGGGCACCTCCATGCCGTGGGTTCGCGCAACTCGGGATTCGGGACCTGTTCCGGTCCCGAGGTTTGGCTCGGTTTCACGGGATCGCCGATCAGCTCGCGGCAGAGCTCAATCCGCCTCGCACGGAATCGATTCGCAAGAAATCCAAATTGCCGAATACGCACGAAACCTTTCGGCAGCACGTGCGAAAAGAAACGGCGCAAGAACTCGGCGCCATCCAGTGCCATCGCCCCTTGGCGGCTCTCGTGGGCATAATCTTTCCAGAGAAACGTCACCTTCTCGCCGTCAAAGTTTTTGATCCGGTGATTGGAGATTGCCACCCGATGTGTGTACGTTCCCAGATAACGGATCACCTGTGTGGGACCGCCAAATGCCGGTTTGGCATATACGACCCATGACTTGTTGTATAACTGCCGGATCAGGGTCGCGAAACACTTCTCGTCCTGCAGGCAAGCCGCCGGCCCAGCCAGCCGCAATTTCTTTTTGCGGTAGAGTTGTATCAATCCATCGAGAAACTTTCCGCGGAACACCTTCGACAAAACCTTGACGGGGACAAAAAACCGGTAGCGCGGATGAATCCATGTTTTGTGGTCGGGCGCAAGTCCGCCTTGCGGAATCACGCAATGGATATGAGGGTGCGTCTGGAGGTTCTGTCCCCACGTATGCAGGGTGCTGAGAATCCCGATCTCGGCACCAAGCCACTTGGGATCGGCTGCGACCTCCCGTGCTGTTTTCGAAGTTGCCGAAAACAGAAGGTTGTAAAACGAACGCTGATTATCCCGCACCAGGACATTGAGCTCGTGCGGTACAGAGAAGACCACATGAAAATAGGGAACGCCCAAAACCTCACGTTCCCGTTTTGCGATCCAGCGCTGACGCAATCCGGCCTGGCATTTCGGGCAATTCCGATTCCGGCAACTGTTGTACGAATGCTTCTCGTACTGGCCGCAACCGGAACAATAATCCAGGTGCCCCCCGAGCGCGGCGGTGCGGCAAGCTCTGATGGCACGAAACGCTTTGTGTTGTTCGAAGTTCAGGCTCGATCCATGTTTTTCGAGGAATCGAACGCCTTGAACCCGAACAATATCGGCAACCTCAAATGCGGGCTTGGCCATGGCGACTGGGCATGTTCAGCTCTTGTCGACGGGCGCGAGCGGTAGCGAGTCGAGCGGGTTCACGATGCTTTGCAGATGTTTCTGCGATATGTGGAGATATCTGGCAGTGGTTGCCAGGTCCCCATGGCCTAGAATTTCCTGGATTTTCCTGATATCCGTGCCGTTATCGAGCAGATGGGTTGCAAACGAGTGGCGCCTATGTCGTTGAAGACATAGGCGCCACTATCAACCCTGCCTGACTATGTCTCGTCCTGCCGTGCCGGCCCCGTTTTTTGCTGGAATCCGCATAAGGCCATAGCGACATAGTATTGACTCCTTGTCATCCCCGTGCAGGGGAGAAAGGAGTCCACCATGAGATT